>CAYGHR010000056.1:0-9923 GCA_964349715.1 uncultured Peptococcaceae bacterium | reverse complement strand
GAGCTCTTGCTGTGGCGGCTATTCATTGTTATGCTAAGAATGTAATGGCTGGGAATTTTGGCGGCCCACTGAACGTTAAGAAGGAGGAAGGGTCGGGTGGCTGTTAATTTCGCTGTGGTGCTGTTAAGTTATCTTGGGGGCTCTTTGTTGTTCGGCGTAATCATGAGTAAGTGGCTTAAGGGTGTAGACATACGTAACATGGATAACCCGGGCGGCACAGGCTCCATTCGCAAGTTCGGCTGGCGCTTTGGGGTCATGGTAGGCGTCCTCGATGCCCTAAAGGGTGTGGCGGCGGCTTACACCGCCCACGCGCTTACGGGCAACTCAGTTGTTGCGATACTGAGCGCCATGGCGGTCGTGGCCGGGCATAACTGGCCAATCTACTTTTCTTTTCGCGGCGGCGGCGGGTTGGCACCTGCGTTTGGCGTGATCATCTACCACTTTCCGCTGGAGTTCGCGCTTGGACTGGTTCCTGCTCTGCTGGCGCTCGCACTCTATAAGCACACACCGCTCCGCCATTGGTTGCCTTTCATCGGACCGGTCCCGGTAATCAGCGTGCTGGGGATTATGACTACCTTGGCATTCGTCTGGCAGAGGCACGGGTTCTTCCCGGAAAGCGCGCTAATAATGGCCATGTGTGTCCCCATAGCCATAGGTGGGTACGTTATGCTGTTGCGGGATAACCGGAGGAGGAGTGTCGCGGAGGGACGGAGGAGCGCGACATAAGGCGGTGACTACGCCGCTTGCTGCATAGCCGCGCGTTGGCACGCACTGAACACATAGTAGGCTGCAGCTGTGCCTGCGGCTAGGGCAAAGCGCAGGTCGGTCTGTGGGGACATGGGGGTAGCGAGGTAACGGCGATGTAGTCTCTCAAGGTGACTTTCCAGGTCGCCGGCTGTCGCAGTGCGGCTAGTCTTAAACTCCGCTAGTGATTCTTGCGCTAAGGTGTCTAGGGGCATGGCGCGGCTTACGAGGTGCAGGGTTGCCTCATAAGCAAAATGTAGCGGTAGGGACTCATCCTGCCGCTGGTTGTGTACGGCGCAGAAGAAGTCCGCCAAGAAGTGCATGACCACGCCGAGTTGCGTGGCAAATGCTGCACGGGTGGTTCCGTCGATAAGTAGCGGGGTGCTAGCCAACTCCGAAATCGTGCGCAGCACGAAGTCGAAAGATCTCTCTTTGATGTGGGGAGTGAGCAAGACCCTAAGCGAAAAGTCCGGCTGGATACAACCATACAGGTAGTCCTCCACAGACACATCAACGGACGACCCCGAGTGCAGACATCTGAGGATAGCTAAGCCGATACGCTGGTGCGTTCCCGAAAGCAATATGCTCACTCCTGTTCCTTTGCCTAATCAAATGCTAGCGTAGCGAGATTAAGCTAGCATCAAACAGGAGTTAACTTTAGGTAAACGCTAACACAAAAATCCCCACGTGGTAGGCGGCCTCTGTTTACTTAATCACAAATTGTGATAGAATATAAACAGAGGGAGGCAAGAAGTGTGTTCAGTAAGAATTTAAGGTACCATCGTTTGAAGAGTGGAATGTCTATGAAGGAATTAGCCGCTCGAGTGCATGTCACCCCTATGGCTATTTCAAATTATGAGAAAGGGATCCGTAGACCTGACATGGCACTGCTACGACGAATGGCAGACGTGCTAAGGGTTCGTGTGTCAGACTTCTTGGCTATCCGTGATGAAAACCTTGTCTTTTGTCACGGGGAGTTCAGGAAAAAATCCACGCTCTCTTTGACCCAACAGCAGTACTTGCGGGAGTGCGTGGAAGAGCACTTTAATCGTTTCATGTCTGTTGTCGAAATACTAGGTGGGGATGTTTTGCCCGAGGCACCGGCTATAGGTGTACTGGAGTTGACCGGCGATAGCGAAACGGACGCACAGCTGTTGAGAAAGCACTTGCATCTCGCGGAAGATGGACCGATAAGCGATTTAACTGAGATTTTGGAGAACAAAGGGATACTGGTTTACCCGTGTTCAGTCGATAATGACAAGTTCTCTGGCATGAATGGTTCTATGAACGGCCGTCCGTACATCGTCGTTAATGAGAACATGAGTCCAGAAAGAAACAGGTCTACCATGGTGCACGAACTTGCGCATCTGATGTTTGGACAAAAAGGGATACAGGACAGCAGGAAAGAAGAAATTACCACCGCAATAAGCGGAGCATTCTTGTTTCCCAAGTCGGATGCTATAAGAGAACTGGGAGTTCATAGGACTACGGTCTCGAAGGACATGCTTTTGGTAGCTCAGGAATATGGGATTTCCATGTTCATGCTAGTTAAGCGCGCGCAGATATCAGGCATCATCTCCGACGGGGCGGCAAAGCAGTTTTATGTCAAGGCCGCGTCAGCCGGATGGCGAAGGAATGAGCCGAGTCGTATCGACAGGGAAAGCCCCCTTCTATTCAAACAGCTTGTCTATCGTGCGGTGACTGAAAACGAAATCAGTGTGCAAAGAGGGGCGGAGCTACTCAAGGCTTCATATAACGACGTCGCTTCTCATTGCTCGCTTGATGAGGTCGATTAGTGAAATCCGTAAGCAGCGATACCAATGTATGGATTGACTTCTCTATGATCGATAGAGTTAACCTACCGTTTCGGTTACCGTACACATACACTATGAATGGCGACGCTCTAGATGATGAACTGTTGTTCTCAAGCGACTTGCGCGCCTGTCTATTGATGTACGGTCTTGTCCGTACGCAACTTAGCTATGAGGAGTTTGTTCTCGCTGAACTGTTTGGGTCCCAGTACCCTCGGCTGTCGATATATGACCGCATCGCTTTGGCCACAGCGAAACTAAGAGAAGTTGACCTATTAACGGGTGATGGTGCGCTGCGAAGAGCGGCAAAAGACGTGAGTGTGCAGGTTATCGGTACATTGGGCATTCTGGATAAGCTATTAGTGAATAAGCACGTCTCTCTACAAGAGTATGCGCTCTGCTTAGGGAGATTGCAGGCGCATAACGGGAAGGCAGTCAGGCTACCAAAGAACGAGATCGCCGCGAGACTACAACGAATGAAGGAGTAACAAAAAAGTCCCCGCCGCGGCTTGCGGCGGGGCATAGGGGTGTAGATGAGGGGAAAGGAAGAGAACTACTTCTTCATAACGGTGGCTTTACCGTCGATGACTAGTGTGCCGTCTTGCGTGGTCGCGGTGGTCCTAAGAATGACGCGGTTCTTGCCCTCGATTTTCTCGAGCACTTCCACTGTGGCGGTAACCGTGTCGCCAATCTTTACCGGAGCCTTAAAGGACAGCTCTTGCGCGAGGTAGATTGTGTTTACGCCGGGTAAGGATGTACCAAGGACGGCAGAAATCATCCCGACCGAGAGCATGCCGTGCGCTATGCGTCCCTTAAACATGGTGTCCTTCGCAAACTCGGCATTGACATGGACGGGGTTAAAATCCCCCGTGAGGCCGGCGAAGGCGTAGACGTCGTACTCGCTGATGGTTTTGGACATGGAAGCGGTGTCGCCTACCTTGATGTCAGCAAACTTTACATCTCGAATCATTAGTGGCCCTCCCTTGTTATGTTTTTATCACCACTGCCCCGGCATCTTGCCAACCCACTCCGTCTCTGTGCCCTCTGTGACCCTGTGGTGCAAAATCAGAAAGTTACGCTGTGCGCTGCTTGCGCATCTCCTCGATCAGAACAGGCAGGACCTCGAGCACGTCGCCTACGATGCCGTAATCCGCAGCCTTAAAGATAGGGGCGTCTGCGTCCTTGTTTATGGCGATCACGATGTCGGAGGAGGACATCCCCGCTAAGTGCTGAATCGCGCCGGAGATGCCGCAGGCGATATAGATTCTCGGCCCGACCGTCTTGCCGGTTTGGCCAACCTGGTGGAGAGCATGTTTCCACCCCGCATCCACCGCCGCACGCGAAGCGCCCACCGCGCCGCCTAACACTTCTGCCAGCTCCTCAATCAGGGCAAAGTTTTCAGGTCTGCCCATGCCGCGGCCGCCGGAGACGATGACCTCGGCTTCCTCGAGGTTAACGCTCGCCGTGATCACTTGCATGACGTCTACTAGCTTGGTGCGGATGTCGCTCCACTTGACTTTACTTGCGACACGCACGATTTCGCCGGTGCGGGTATAGTTCTGTGCCGGGCGCTTAAACACCTTCGGACGTACCGAACCCATTTGCGGGCGGTGGTCAGGACAGAGGATGGTCGCCATGATGTTGCCCCCGAAAGCGGGTCGAGTCCACTCCACGAGCCCGGTCTCAGCCTGGATGCTAAGTCCCGTGCAGTCGGCAGTAAGCCCTGTGCCAAGGCGCCCGGCGACCCGCGGTGCGAGATCGCGCCCGTCGGTGGTCGCCCCAAGCAGTATTACAGACGGCCTATAGGTATTAATCAAGTCAACGCAGGCGCTGGTATAGGCGTCGGTGCTGTAGTGTGCGAACTCCGCTCCCTCTACCAGATAGACCTTGTCGGCGCCGCTGGCGATAGCCTCGCGCGCGAGTTCATCTAGGTTTTCGCCCAGCAATACGGCGGCAAGCTCCTGCCCTAAGGTGTCGGCGAGCATCCTGCCCTGACCGAGCAGCTCGTGCCCGACGCTCCGCGTCTTGTCGCCGACGCGCTCCATGTACACCCACACGCCACTGTATTCGCTCTTGTCAACGTTAACTTCGCGTGCTTCATCCTCCCGCACAATCGCGGCGACCGGGCACAGAGGCACGCAAGCCCCGCACAACGTACACTTTTCGTCGATGTAAGCTTTTTCGTCTTGCCACACAATCGCGCCAAACGGACAGGCCGGGAGGCAGATGCCGCAACTGATACATTCACTGCTAACTGCTCTGATCGTCATGTCGCTCTCCTGCCTCACACAAGTTTGGCGTCGGATAATTTGCTAAGCAGTTCTAGCACTGCCGCCCGCGCCGTGTCTTTGTAGATTATCTCGCCTTGCGTGCGTTGTTTAGGGGTAAAGATGCGGACAACTTGGGTAGGGGAGCCTTTAAGCCCTAAGCGTTTGGGGTCGACCGCGAGGTCTGCGGCTGTCCATACGGGGATTGCCTTGCGGGCAGCCTTCATCGTGCCTTTAACCGTCGGCAAACGTGGTTCGTTAATGGATTTAACGACACTGATGAGCAACGGCAGGGAGGTCTCTATAACCTCAATACCCTCCTCATGCTCGCGCTCAATTCGCGCGGATTTGCCCGCAACCTCAATGCGGGAAACGTAGGTGGCTTGCGGGATATCGAGGCATTCCGCTATTTCCGGCCCGACTTGTGCCGTGTCGCCGTCAATAGCTTGCTTGCCGCAGATAATTAGGTCAAACTGGCCCATTTTTCTAATGGCTGCGGCTAGCGTGTAGCTGGTAGCCAGAGTGTCGGCCCCGGCAAAGGCGCGGTCGCTCACGAGAATGGCTTCATCCGCACCCATGGCGATGCATTCGCGCAACGCTTCCTCGGCTTGCGGCGGGCCCATGGAGAGCGCGGTTACTTTTCCCCCATGCTGCTCGCGCAGGCGCAGTGCCGCCTCAACGGCATTCTTGTCGAAGGGATTAACGATACTCGGCACACCTTGGCGAATGAGCGTATTAGTCTCGGGGTCGATTTTTACTTCCATGGTATTGGGTACTTGTTTAACACAGACGACGATTTGCATATTTAGCCTCCTTGCGGTGAATGTGTGCGTTTACTTGCTGTCGCGCAAGAGGGCGCTAGACACGACCATGCGCTGTACTTGATTCGTTCCTTCGTAAATCTGCGTAATCTTGGCGTTGCGCATCAGGCGCTCCACCGGGTATTCACGGCTGTAGCCGTAGCCGCCAAAGATTTGCACGGCATCAGTCGTTACGCTCATCGCCGCGTCGGAGGCGAACATCTTGGCCATGGCGGCTTCCTTGGCATAGGGGAGTCCCATGTCCTTTAGGTAGGCGGCGCGATAGGTCAGTAATCTGGCAGCATCAATCTGGGTAGCCATATCTGCTAACATAAAGGCAATGGCTTGGTTGTGGGAGATAGGCTTGCCGAACTGCACCCGTTCCTTGGAGTATTTCACGGCGTGGTCGAAGGCTGCTTGCGCAATGCCTAGGGCCTGCGCGGCCACACCGATGCGACCGCCGTCAAGCGTAGTCATGGCAATCTTAAAGCCGTCGCCCTCGTTGCCAAGCAAATTGGCTTTAAGGATGCGGCAGTCCTGGAAGATAAGCTCCGTCGTAATCGAGGTGCGGATGCCCATTTTGTGTTCCTTCTTGCCAAAGGTAAATCCGGGAGTGTCCTTCTCTACAATAAATGCAGAGATGCCCTTTAAGCCCTTGCTCTTGTCCGTCATCGCAAAGACGATGTTAATCTCAGCCTCGCCGGCGTTGGTGATGAAGATTTTACTGCCGTTTAACACATAGTGGTCGCCGTCTAAGCTCGCGGTAGTCTGTTGCGCTGCGGCGTCTGTGCCGGCGTTAGGTTCGGTGAGGGCGAAGGCACCCATTTTTGTCCCCTCGGCTAATGGGACTAGGTACTTTTTCTTCTGCTCCTCGCTGCCATACTGGAAAATCGGCCAAGCACCCAGCGAAACGTCGGCCGACAAAGTGATGCCGAGTCCGTCGTCAACGCGGGAGAGCTCCTCTACCGTCAAAATGTAAGTGAGCGTATCGCCGTCTGCTCCGCCGTACTTTTCAGGGAAGCAGATGCCGGCTAGCCCCAGTTCCAAAAGGGAATCGAACAACTCGCGACTGAAGTGCTCGTTCTCATCGCGCTCCGCGACCGAAGGCGCAATGGACTTAGCGGCAAACTCCCGCACCATCTGCGTAAGCATTTTTTGTTCGGCTGAAAGGCTAAACTGCATGTGTAAGACCTCCTGTATCCTGATTGGGGACGACTCTCTCCACCATTGTGCCACGGCTGACAGCTAGTTTTCAAGTACTTTGATAAATATTTATCAAGATATGTGAAATAAATAGCAGAAAAATGTGTGGTAGAGATTGCGATATATGCGCGGTATAATGAAACAAGAAATCCGGAGGGAAAGACATGATACGAATCAACAACATTAAGGTCCCTTTAGCGGAGCGCGGCGCAGTGCTGCCTGCCGTGCTAAAGAAGCTTGGCATAGCTAGCGGCGCCATCTTAGAGCTCCACATCTATAAGGAAGCGATTGATGCCCGCCGCAAAGACAATATCCACTTCGTCTACACGGTCGATGTGGCGGTTGCCGACGAGCTAAGGCTCGTTGAGAAGACGCGCGATTTAAGTGTGACCTTTGCGCCTACCGAGACCTATCAGTTGCCTAAGCTCGGCGAACACAAGCTCGAGCACCGCCCGGTGATTGTCGGCACGGGACCCGCCGGCTTGTTTGCGGGTCTGCTCTTGTCGGAGCTAGGCTTTCGACCGCTGCTGCTAGAGCGCGGGGACGACGTCGACAATCGCGCCGAAAAAGTGAGGCGCTTTTGGTTGCAAGGCGACTTAGACCCTAACTCTAATGTGCAGTTTGGCGAGGGCGGGGCCGGGACTTTCTCGGATGGAAAACTCACGACAAACATTAAAGACCCGCGCTGTCGCAAAGTGCTGGCCGACTTGGTGGCGGCAGGTGCGCCGGCGAACATCCTCTACAGCTACAAACCGCATGTCGGCACAGACATCTTGCGTTCCGTAGTAAAGGCGCTGCGGCAAGCAATCGTGGCGCGTGGAGGGGAGGTGCGCTTTCGCGCGCAAGTCACCGACTGGTGTGTCGACAGGGGAGCGGTGGTGGGAGTAGTAGTTAACGGACAAGAACTAGTGCCCGCCGACTTAGTGATTGTGGCACCGGGACACAGCGCGCGCGACACTTTCGCAGGCCTGCTCGCGCGCGGAGTGCACATGGACCAGAAGCCGTTTGCCATCGGTGTGCGTATAGAGCACCCGCAAGCTTTGATCGACGAAGCGCAGTACGGCAGGGCGGCCGGGCACCCTAATTTGGGCGCGGCGGACTATAAGCTAAGCCATCATCCGCCGAGTGGGCGGTCGGTGTATACCTTCTGCATGTGCCCGGGCGGACAAGTAGTGGCTGCGGCTTCGGAGCAGTGCGGCGTGGTCACAAACGGCATGAGCGAACACGCACGCGCGAGCGGGCAAGCGAACAGCGCCCTCTTAGTAGAAGTATGTCCTGCTGACTACGGTGGCGCGCATCCATTAGCCGGTGCATTCTTTCAGCGCCACTGGGAGGAGCGGGCCTGGCACCTAGGCGGACAGACACACCGCGCCCCCGCGCAGCTCGTGGGTGACTTTCTTAGTAACCGTAAGTCGACTTCTTTACGGTCCTGCCAACCTTCCTATCTGCCCGGCGTCGAGCCAAGCGATCTTAGTCTGTGCCTGCCGGATTATGTCGTCACCTCTCTGCAAGCAGGTCTGCTTGCTTTTGACAAGAAACTTAAGCGGTTTGCTCACCCTGGAGCCGTGCTTACGGGCGTGGAGACACGCAGTTCTTCTCCCGTGAGGATGGCGCGGGGAGAGGACGGCGAAAGCCGTGTTGTAGGTCTTTATGTAGCGGGTGAGGGAGCGGGCTATGCGGGTGGCATTGTGTCCGCTGCCGTGGATGGGCTACGCGTGGCCGAAGCGGTGGCCGGCAAATACCGGACCTAGCAGTTCACCCAAACAAAAGGTAGTCAAGCTGTGCGGGAACAGGTACAATTAAGGCGGGAGCGGGGCATGAGCGGGAGGTGGAGCCGTGTCTAGGCTGGTGAAAAGCTACCTTGGCTTCTACGTGATCATGTTGATGGTTGTGCTGATTTGGGGCGCGCCCATCTTATTCCCTACGCTAGCCTACACTTTTACCGAACAGGAAGTTCGCTTTCTTGCCGAGCTGGGGGAGCTACGCGTCTTGGCGGACCGCAACTTTCCGCCCTTTACCTATGTGCGCGCAGGTCTACAGGTCGGCTACGAAATTGATCTCGTGCGCGAGTTAGAGCGCGTACTGCTGATCCCAATAATAGTGGAGCAAGACACATGGCTAAACGTGCGCGAGGGACTTATGCAGGGGAGAGCGCATGTGGTCTCCGGCATGCGTATTACCCCGGAGCGCCGCCTGCTCTATCAGTTTACGGACCCCTATCTTTACACTCTGCATGCGGTAGTCACTAGGCGCGAGTCTTTTCCCGGCGATTTAGAGGCCCTGCGCGGGCACCCGATAGCGGCTCAGGCCGGCTCTGCTACAGCCGAACGCTTGGTAGACGAAGTCCACAGAGTCTTACCTAAGGGCACACCGGCAGAAGCGTTCGCCGCTTTAGCGCGGGGAGAAGTGGCAGCTTGGGTGGAGCAGCTGTGGGTGGCGAGGTACATAATTGGCGCCAAGGACTTACCCTTCTACGAGCTCACGCCGTTGGCGGACACGCGAGGCGAATACGCCATGGCGCTCTGGGGACAGGCTGACCCGCGGCTGAGGAGCATCCTAAACAAAGCGCTGTATCGGTTGCATCGCCACGGCGTAATGGACGAAATAAACGAACGCTGGTTTGGCCCTTCGGTAGCTCGCGTAGAGCACCATGAGGACAGGCTGCGACAAACTGTGTTCCTCTTTCTCGGGGTTGGCACTTTGGGCTTGGGCCTAGTCTTCAGTAACGCCTATCTGCAGCGTCGGGTGGAGACGCAGACGCGCGCCTTGCGCTTATCAAACAGCGCGCTAGGCAGACAGCACGAACGCATGCAGGACATGCTCATCAACACCGCGCGAGCCTTTGGGGTCGCGATTGAGGTTAAGGACATTTACACCGGGGGGCACAGCCACCGCGTGGCGGGTGTGGCGTACTACATTGCCAAGCAATTGGGGCTTACGGAGAGACAGATGTTCGAGTTGTGCCTCGGCTCCCTAATGCATGACATCGGCAAGGTCGGCGTACCCGATGTCATTCTTACAAAGAATGGCACCTTAACGCCGGAGGAATATGAGTATGTTAAGCAACATCCGCGCATAGGGCACGAGATTCTGCGCGC
>CAYGHR010000055.1:7377-10081 GCA_964349715.1 uncultured Peptococcaceae bacterium | reverse complement strand
CCGTCCCTCTGCGACATCCCTCTTGCCGCACGAACATATGTTTGTTATAATGCTTACATATGGACGGGATAGCATAAGGGGGGTATACTTGTGGCTCGCACGGCGCGGACGAAGAGCGTATCCGGCATGTATCACATTATGGTGAGGGGTCTCAATAAACAAGACATTTTTCTCGACGTCGGCGACAGGATGCGCTACTTAGACACCCTTCTACAGGTCAAGGTGAAGTCAGGTTGCCAGGTACACGCGTATTGCCTGATGTCTAACCACGTTCACCTGCTGCTTGAAGAAGGTGCTGACGTGGGTGTCGGAGAAGTTATGCAGCAGATGGGGTCTTCTTATGCACTCTGGTTTAACCACAAGTACGAGAGGCTGGGGTACTTGTTTCATGACCGCTTCCGGAGTGAGCCCATTGAGACTACAGACAGCGTCTTGGCTGTGATGCGATACATCCACCAGAATCCCGTGAAGGCAGGCATGGTGGCGGGCTGCGAAGGATATGTTTGGAGCAGCTACCTAGCTTATGCGACCGGCAAGGAACATCAAACTGGCCTTACGGACACACGCAAGGCGTTAGAATTGTGCGGCGGCATGGAACAATTCATAGCCTCGCACCATCAGCTGTGCGAGGACGTTTTCTCAGACGCTGAGTATCGGACACGTGCTACTCCTAGGCAGATGGCGGCTGCGGCCAAGCGAATACTAAAGGACAGGGCCCTCGGTACAGTAAAAGACATGGTGCCGTCCGAGCGGAACGCAGTCTTGCGCGAGCTTAAGGCGATCCCGGGAGCCACATGTTCCCAAGTGGCTTACTTGGTAGGGGTAAGCAAGAAGGTGGTCGAACGAGCTGTGCGAGGAGCCGATTAATCCGCCACTACAGCGTGATACCTACCCACAAGGAGGCCCCCCTAGCATTGCCCGCAGTTTATTGGGCAAAATCTTAGTGTGTGAATCGCTTTGACGCGGCGTGCCATGCCATGCCAGACCGCTGCCTTCTGTTGCGTCGCGTTCGATAAAAAAACAAACAGGAGTGAAGACACGTGACGTCTGTAAGTCATCACGGCCGTGGCACACAGAGCAATCGATGGAAGTTAGTTGGGCTGGTGTTCGTGCTCTTGGCCGCCGTATTGGTGGGGGGCTGCGGTGTAGTTGCCGGCATGCGACACAACCGCGGGCTGCTAACTTTTCTGCCAAGCGCGGCTGGGTTTGAGTGGAAGTACTCCGGCTTTTCTGGGTACGATCATCAGATGAAATTAGACGAGATAGAACGACAGGTGGGCAGCGCACGCTTTATCATTAGCGGTATGGTAGGGGACCCCTCGGGAGGAGAATCGCCGCGCGACCATTCGCTTCGCATTACCCATACGGTGGCCAATGGAGTGTGGGTTCAGGAAAAGACCGAGGAGGCAATGATGGACTCGGAGTTTGACCGGCTCGAAATCCTACGGGGGCCGGTGCGCGTCGGCGCGACCTGGACTCAGATACAGGTGGACGGCGAGGGGCGTCGGCGGACACTAGACAGCACTATCGCAGAGGTCATTGAGGCTCCAGTGCGTACACTGGTGGTTTACTACCGTGAGCGCGGCAGCGAGTACTTCGAGAGACGACGCATTGTGGAAGGGATAGGGATAGTCGGGGTCGAGAAGCTGTGGATGAGTCCCGAAGGCAATTTTGAGATAGGCTACTACTTGTTTGAAAGTACGTTAGGCCCTTTCGTGTTTCACGCCATACCGTGAACTCCGCATTGGCATCCTGCCTAAGATAACTCTCCACCAGCGTACAGAGTGCGCAGTTGTTCTGTGTAGCTCCCGTCGCGCTGGTGGATGTATATTGGGGCGCCTACTTTCAGCTCGGGTTTAGCGTCTTTGATGGATTCAACAAGGACCATGCACGCTTCTTTGCCTGCCGCGGGATGAACGAGACGCAATCGCTTAGGCTCTAATCGGAGTTCGCGTAAAGTCACTATGATATCGGCTAGCCTGTGCGGACGATGCACCATGGCGAAGCGGCCGCCTGTAGGCAGTAACCACTGTGCGGCGGCGATGACATCCCGGAGAGTAACGGTCACCTCGTGGCGTGCCATGCTTCTTAAGTCTGATGTGCTGATGTCACCTTGCGCGAGGGGCAGGTAGGGTGGGTTAGCCGTGACAAGGTCAAACCCTCCGTGCGCAAATGTGCCTCTAATGTCCCGCACGTCACCTTTGACGACCGTGATCTTGTCACTAAGGCGGTTAAGAGCGACGCTGCGCATTGCTCGCTCCGACACCTCATCGTTAAGTTCTAAACCCCACTGCCGCAGTCCCTTAGCACGCGTGGACAGCAGTAGGGGTATTATTGCCGTGCCCGTGCATAAGTCCATTACGCGGTCGTAACTGTGTACGGCCGCAAAATGGGCCAGCAAGACAGCATCAACAGAGAAGCAGAAAGCGTCCCTACTCTGAATTATACGTAAGCCACCGCGCTCTAGGTCGTCGATGCGCTCGCCAGGCAACACTAGTTTTTCCAGAGACGAAGTCATTTCATAATCCATAGCCGATGTGCAACCCCAAAGCGAGAAAAGCAAGCGAGACCAGCGTCGAGCTGAGAAAGACTGCAGAGGTGACATCTTTCACAATACCGAAGCCCTCCTTAGCACTTATCAATAAATCCTCAAGAGAGGTAGCAACTAGATTCTGTCGAATTGTAGAGCAAGTAGAAAAGGATG
>CAYGHR010000055.1:0-7277 GCA_964349715.1 uncultured Peptococcaceae bacterium | reverse complement strand
CTCCTCCGTCCCTCTGCGACATTCTTTCCCAGGCGGCGAAAGTTTGCTGCCACTCCTGCGGCGTAAGGTCTACTTCGCCGTAGCGTGCGCTTTCGAAGGCGCACGTTACGGCTTTTACTTCGTCGGCGGGGAGGATGAGATGCAGGGCCTGCGAGTATTCGGCGGCGGTTTCTTCTTGGCGGCGAGGGCGTAGCCTAAACTTCCCCCACTGCTCTAAATAAGCGAAGACCTCCCAAATGTCTTTGGGCGGCCGTGTCAGCAAGCGCGACTTAGTCAGC
The DNA here is from genome assembly GCA_964349715.1 of uncultured Peptococcaceae bacterium. Taxonomy (GTDB): domain Bacteria; phylum Bacillota; class UBA994; order UBA994; family UBA994; genus UBA994. Next base: position 6,999 of record CAYGHR010000055.1, on the reverse strand, counting down.
TTGCGGCCCCAGCGCAGCTTAGGCAGTTTAAATTCTACTTCTAATGCCTCACGCTCGTCAGTAGGCGAGGAGCCAAGCGAGCCTCGCCTTGCTAAGGCAGTGTACAACACCCACAAGAGAAAAATGCCGAGTAAAGCCACCAGTATCTGCAGGAAGATGGGGTTAGCCTCTGCCATCATGCGCGCTCTCTCAGCTAAAGCTTCTGCTAAACCTTCCTCCTCGGCGGGAGTACGCTCAGCTACAGGGAACAGGCGTTGTAGGAAGCGAATGAACATGACGATAGCTGTCACAATGTAGCCAAAGGGAAGTAGCAGCAAGACGAAAAGGTCGCGTCCCCAACCTGCAACTAAGGCTAAGAGAGGCCGCATGCTGAACAGACCGTGCCCCGCCGCTCCTACAGCCGCAAAAAACACCCCCGCTGCGAAAAGCATCCAGGCGGATCTGCGATGAGTAGTGCCATGTCGAGACGCTAGGTCCACATGCCTCTCCCATGCAAAGCCAAGCGCGAGGCCGGCAGATAAAGCAAAGCCAAGGAGCGCTTCTAGCACCGGTATCGGACCCACAAAGACTGCGACACCCAGCGCAAACCCCATAAGCAGAGATACCAGCGTAAGCCACCTTCGCACTTCTGCGTACTCCCAGGCAGTGTCGAGCAGGGATGGGACTAATACACAGACGGCGTAAGTAGCGAAGGAGAAGACGGTGATGCTAGGCGGCTCGGTGCCAAGTCTAGCTGTGGCATAGGCTGACAGCACGGCAAAAGCCTGCAAGAGCGTGATGCGCTGCCACCTAGCGCGATTAACTGCCCCAACAGTTAATCCAAGCGCCACAACTCCCGCTACCAGCATCGGCCAGAGCGGCTGCGTCTGTATGTGCGGGATGTGCAGGATGGGACTTAGGACTGCAGCCCAGGTGTGGATAACAACCACGAGAGCCGCAAGCGCGAGTCCCTGGACTAAGAACAACCGTACTCTAGCATACACTTTGGCATCCCTGCCTTTGCACCGCGAGCATATTTGCGTCGTCAAACAGCACGGTCGCAGCGCTACCGGTGTATACTACGCGCAATGGAGAGCGGCGAAACTCCGCTTGCTCTATAGCGGCCATGATCTCCTCGGTCAAGACAGGAGTTACCAGTACTAACGTGGTGCCAAAGTGCCGCATCCCAAGTGCGGAAGCAATAAAGGTGCTCGGCTTCCATAGGGCATGGCTGTTAGTGCGTGCCAGCATCTCAAGAAAGTCCTGCAGGTGTCCCTCGCCGGCACCAATCGCTAGGTCCGTAATGTAGTCGTTAGCTACCACGCCGACGCTGCAGTGAGAATCGAGCAGGGCAGCGCCTAGGCTCGCGGTGACCTCAATCGCCCACTCTGTCTCAGCCTCATCTAGCCCTTGCCAAACATGGTCACTATTCGCGAGGTTAAGCAGAAACAAGACGCTTGTATGGGCGGACGGTTCATGCACGTGCACCATATGCCGGGCGGCTTTTGCGGTAGCCTTCCAGTTGATGCGGTTAAGTGGGTCGCCGGGGCTGTACTCGCGCACGCCCCTAATGCGCAGAGGGTCCTCATGCAGGAAGCTGCGCAAGGCACTGGGGCCGAGCAGGGCCAATGGGCGAGACGGCAGGTCGCTAAGCGCGTGTACGCGCGGGTAAACCACTAATCTCGCTTGCGGGGCGAAGTGTCTTTCCGCTTGTCCGTAGCCAAGCGGCCCTGTTAACTGCAGGCGGCTCGGGCCGACCACAAATTCGCCGCGGTTGTTGCAGTTAACGGGGTAATGGCGCCGCACTCGTTGCCACATGCCAAGATTGAAGGCATGCTTCAGAAAGCGTGTCCGCCTTTCCACAAGAAGCATGGTCCCCTCGACGTCTATGCCTTCCGGCACTTCATCCGCGACTTGCAGCAAGGAAATTGGGAGGAAGCTGCGATTTTCGACCTCAACCGTCAGACGCACTCCATCGCCCGGCCAAGCAAAGGACTCGGAAAAAAAAGTCTTATAGGTGAGGGCCTCTGGCCTAGATTCCGCATAGTGTCGGGGCAAGTACACTAGGAGCAGGCATCCGCAGGAAAAAATCACGATAGCGGGGGAACGCAAGCCTAAACCCACGACAAGGACGACGCAATACACAAAAACAAGCACACTGTGCTTAGCTTGCAAGCGCTCGGCTTGCTCAATATCTCGCATGGTATCGTTCGCTCGATTTCTGTTAGGCTCGAGCCAGCTCATCGGTCGGTAGCGGGTAGCACAGGGACAGGGACTTGGCTAAGAACAGAGTCAAGCACAGCGTCTTGACTTAGGCCGCGCAAACGGTATTGGTTCTTTAAGATGAGCCTATGGCTTAAGACGGGCTTGACTAGCTCTTTGACGTCATCCGGCAAAACAAAGGCGCGCCCGCGCAAAGCGGCCTGGGCGCGAGCGGCGCGCATTAGGGCTAAAGTCGCTCTCGGGCTCGCCCCTAAGCGCAGCGCCTCATGCTCGCGCGTAGCACGCACTACTGCGACAATATAAGCCGACACCGCCTCGCCAAGCAGTACACTTGTCGCCGCCGTGCGCAAAGCCCAAAGGTCCTCCGCGCAAGCTACCGGCTCGAGTGTGTCAAGGGGATTTGACTGCGCAAATCGACTGAGCAGGCGGGCTTCATCTTCTGCGGAAGGGTAGCCTAGCGACAAACGCATCAGAAAGCGGTCTAGCTGCGCTTCCGGCAAAGGGAAGGTGCCTTCCTGCTCAATCGGGTTTTGTGTGGCCATGACTAAGAAAGGGTCCGCTAGGGGCCGCGTCTCGCCGTCGGTCGTCACTTGCCGCTCTTCCATGCACTCTAGTAAAGCTGCTTGTGTGCGCGGGGTCGCCCGGTTTATTTCGTCCGCTAAGAGCACGTTGGTAAACGCAGGCCCTTTACGAAACTCAAACTGCGCCGTGGCTTCGTTAAACACGCTCACCCCGGTGACGTCAGACGGCAACAAGTCCGGGGTAAATTGCACGCGCCTAAAATCTAGCTGCAGGGAGCGGCTTAGCGTCTTGGCGAGCATGGTCTTACCCGTTCCCGGCACGTCCTCCAGTAAGAGGTGCCCTTGGCAGGCTAGCGCAACAAGCATTAAATCGATAGTGCGTTCTTTGCCGACGATGACTTTGCCTACGTTTATGCGCAGTCGTGTTGCAACTGTAGCCGCATCCACTACAAGACGCCTCGGATAATGGTTTCTAGCGCGGAAATGTCAAAAGTAGGCTCGTAACGACCCACTATCGTGCCCTGACGGTCAATCAAGAACTTTGTGAAGTTCCATTTGACTTCCGGCGTCAAATGATAGTTCGGGTCGGCAGCGCGCAGTTTAGCGTCTAAGCGTGGACCGATGGGGTGTGTCATATCAAAGCCCGCGAACTGCGTGTGTGCAGTTAGATAGGCAAAAAGCGGGTGAGCGTTTGGTCCTGCTACTTCTACCTTAGCAAGGGGCAGGAAGGTAACACCAAAACGCCCGCTACAAAAGGCGTGAATTTCCTCGACAGTTCCGGGAGCTTGCTTGAACTGGTTGCTTGGGAAATCGAGGATCACTAGGCCGCGGTCCTTATACTCCCTGTGCAGTCGTTCGAGGTCGCCGTAGTGTGGGGTAAAGCCGCACTCGGTCGCAGTGTTAACAACAAGCAGTACTTTGCCCCGGTACTCGTCCAACAGGAACTCGCGCCCGTGCATATCCTGCACTTTGAACTCATATATGCTCATAGTTTAGCTCCTCTCACTTCTTGGTCGCTTTGGTCGCCCAAATAGAACGGCAGTGGCGAGGGTGTAATTTCCGCAATGCGGCAGAGTGCTTCGGGTGCTAGGTCGCGTTTTAACCACGCAAATACCGCGTACTCATCCGCAAAGTGCATAGGGAAAATGAGGCGCGCTTCTACACGCGACATAAAATAAGTGAGGCCCAAGGCATAAGCCTGCTCGAGGCGCGGGTCCACGGGGATGAAGGCGATGTCAACTTCTTGAGGGAGGGAATCAACTTCTTTTCGGTACTGCTCGGCCATAGCCAAATTATCTTCGTCGGGCTCGCCCTCCCAGTGCCACCAGTTCAGGTCCCCCGCGTGAAAGACGGTATGGCCATCGACTTCGACCCAGAATGCTACTCCGGCGTCGGTAGAGGCGTAAGTTGCGATGTTGAGCGAGCCTACGCTTGCCCACTCATGCGCTCGCATCACGGTGACAGCACCCGTGCCTACCGGAACACTCACGTCTGCCGAAACGACATAGCGGATGTCGACGCCCTTCTCGTTCCACTCCCAGGCAACCGGGTTATAGTGGTCGTGATGGGCGTGCGAAACAAAGACTACTACCTGCTTCCCCTGCGCCGACGCCAAAATCTTTTGGACACTGGTGCTACAGGCAGACGGGCAGTCCCGGTAGTAATCAAAGATTAGGATGTGGCGTTCGGTGGCTACCGCAAAACCGCTATGGTAAAGGTAGTAGACCAGTATCATCGCTTTGACGGCAGAACTTCGAGCCAGTAGCCATCGGGGTCCTCGATAAAATACAGGCCCATGGCTGTGTTTTCGTAGCAGATGCAACCAAGCCGCGCATGAAGTTCGTGCGCTGCCGCGTAGTCATCAACTACAAAGGCAATATGTGACTCGTTATCGCCGAGGTTGTAGCGCGTCTCACGGTCGCGTAGCCAAGTCAGTTCGATGCGAAAATTACTTGTTTCGTCGCCAAGAAAGGCGAGAATGAAGCTGCCGTCGTTTGCTTCCCTCCGCCTGACTTCAATTAGGCCTAACGCCTCTTGGTAGAATCTAAGACTCTTCTCGAGGTCAAACACGTTAATGTTACAGTGCGCTATGGAAAACTTCATCTTGCACTTCCCCCTCCTGAGATTACATGAGCATCGCTGTAATGCGATTATATCGCACATGCTAAGGACTGGCAAAGGGGAAGTACCGCACCAACAGGGGGCCTCCTCTACAGCACCCCTGTTACTAGCATGTATGTACCATACGATAACAGCCTGTAAAATCGCTGTGTGGAATTTTGCAGAGCATTAACACAATGCAGGCTGTATGGTCATCAGTTATGGTGTAAGATAGAGACAGGCGTTGTGAAAGAAGGTGTTACCTCTGCTAAAAGGATTCTCGCTCGAAGAACGCAGCTGGATGATGTATGACTGGGCTAATTCCGTTTACTCCTCGGTAGTCACCGCTGCTGTGTTGCCCATTTACTTTACCTCGCTCACGGCCGCAGCCGGGATAACCGGGGCCATGTCTAGTGTCTACTGGGGGTATGCGGTAGCGGCGGCATCACTCATTGTTGCTCTCTTCGCGCCCCTGCTGGGGGCGCTCGGTGACTACAAGGGCATGAAAATGCGCTTGCTGAGGGTGTTCCTCGCGATAGGTGTCATTTCTACAGCAGCTCTCGCCTTCTTTTCCGGTTGGCAAGTCATACTTGGCATCTCGATTATCACCGCAATTGGCTTCGCGGGAGCAACTATATTCTACGACGCATCGCTCGTCGACGTTACAACTCCCGAGCGCATGGACAAGGTGTCTAGCTATGGTTTCGCTATGGGTTACATCGGCGGTAGCACCATCCCCTTTATTGCGAGCATTGCGCTGATTATGTTTGGTGACCGGATAGGCATACCGCGGGTCCTTGCCACGCGCCTGTCCTTCGTTATAACCGCCATATGGTGGGCGTTTTTCTCAATCCCGATGCTTACGCACGTCAAACAGAAGCACTACTTAGAGCACGAACAGGGGCTTCTGGCGGCGAGCTTTCGGCGCGTCAGCACGACTCTGCGCAATGTGCAGCAATACCGGCGCGTTTTCTTGTTCCTTGTGAGTTACTTTTTCTATATTGACGGCGTAGGTACGATTATTCGCATGGCCACGATCTATGGGGCGAGTGTGGGTATCAGTACACAAACCATGATGGCCGCGCTTGTCGTCATCCAAATAGTCGCCTTCCCTTGCGCCATTATTTTCGGGCGCCTAGCCGAGAAGTATGGCAGCGCAATAATGCTTTTTGTCGGCATGGGCATCTACATAGTCATTAGTGTGCTTGGCTTCCGTATGACCACTGCCGCCGAATTCTGGGGCCTAGCCCTTTTGGTCGCCACCGCTCAAGGCGGGATACAGGCGATTTCCCGCTCGCACTTCGGCAAAATGATACCCAAGCAGAAGTTTAACGAGTTCTTTGGCATGTACGATATTTTCTCGCGTTTTGCTGCCATCCTGGGGCCCATGATGTTCGCCTTTCTCACACAAGTCACCGGCAACCCGCGCTTTGGGGTACTGAGCGTTATCGGTCAGTTTACGATAGGGGCCTTGTTCCTGTGGCTGTCCGAGCGGACAACGAAGGCTGCATCGCCTGTCGGCAATACGGCGGCATGACACGCCGCTTAGTCGTTGTTTCGGTCGACGCGTTATCGGTAGATAACTGGAACCAAGTCGAGTCCCTGCCGACGTTTCAGTCGCTCATGGAGAGAGGGGCGTACAGCAAAGAGCTCGGCAGTGTATTCCCGACACTGACCTATGCCGTACATGCCACCATGGTTACCGGTATGTTCCCCGAAAATCACGGCGTCCTGCATAATCATCCGCTACAGCCCTTTGTGCCCGAGAAACAAAAGCAGTGGTACTGGTACCGCCGGGATTTGCGCGCCCAACCCATCTATGATGTGGCTCGCATCCACGGGCTTACCACTGCGGCCTTCCTGTGGCCGACTACCGGTAAGGCGAAAATTCACTACAATCTGCCGGAAATTGTTGCGCTGAAGGGGGAGAACCAAGCCCTAAAGATATTGCGCAACGGCAGCTCCTTGTACTGCCTAGAGCTAGAGCTTCGCTTCCGCCATGTCCGGCGAGGTGTGGGGCAGCCCTACCTCGACGAGTTTACGACCGCCTGCGCTGTGCACACACTTAAGACGCGCCGCCCGCACCTAACCCTGATTCATCTTATCGACCTTGACGACAGGAAGCACTATTATGGCACCAAGAGCCGGGAGGCGCAGGCCGCACTAGAGCGCATGG
>CAYGHR010000054.1:8237-10113 GCA_964349715.1 uncultured Peptococcaceae bacterium | reverse complement strand
AATGCGCTAACTAAACACATGCGGGCGGGTTGCCCGCCCGCATGTTAACGCGGCTACTTGTCGAAGACTACCTGCCCGTGAATCTCGGTCTCCAGAGCGCGAAGGGCTTTGCGCACTAGGCGGCGGCGTAGCTCCTTCTCATCTGCAGGGGTCATCTGAGGATTCCCTAGGGGATGCGGGATAGAAACGGTGGGTACTATTCTGTTGGCACCTACAGTCAACGAAATGGGAACTACAGTACACATGTGTACTACCGGCAGGCCAGCGCGCTCAATTTCCTTTACCATCGTTGCACCGCAACGTGTACAGGTACCTCAGGTACTGGTCAGGATAACTGCCTGCACGCCATCGTTAACTAGTTCTTGGGCAAACTTCTTGGCAAAGGCCGCGCAATTGGCGACCGAAGTGCCATTGCCAACAGTGGTGTAGAAGTAGCGATGCAGCATACCAATTTCGCCCGCTTGCTCCATTTCGCGCAAGACATCCACCGGCAGCACTCTGTCTGAATCTATGTTGGCGTAGACGGGGTCGTATCCGCCGTGAGCCGTGGCGTACTTCTCAGGTGTCAGGTCGGATACACCCTGTATGTCGTACTTGCCATAGCGGCTTGCGCTAGAAGATTCAATGTGGTCGGGGTTGCCCTTGGGCACAATGCCACCGGAGGTAACCAAGGCAATCTTAGCCTTGCCGGCGTCGGCAATAGGCATGTTGGGAGCCACGCGGTCAAAGTGCGGCATTGGGTATTCGGTGGTGAACGGCTGTGCGCTTATCTTGGCCACGAGCATATCTACAGCCCGCTTGGCGCCGCGCTCACTGTGGAAATAGTTCTTGCGCAAGCCCTGCGGGATATAAGCATGCGTCTCAGGCGCCACTTCATCGCCCTTGCCAAGCGCTTTAACCAGATTGGCGATAGCCGGTATAGCTTTGCGCATATCGGCCGCGCTGTTCCCAGTCTTAGCAATGTAGGCAAAGCGGCGGTACATTTCTACGCCCGGGTTCTCATGATACATGCCGCTGACAACGGGAACGTGCAGCTCCTCGAAAACGGCCTTAGCCACTGCGCCGCAAGCTACGCCGTAACGGCCGGCGTTAAACGCGGGACCGGTGACGACGATATCCGGGGCATGGGCTTTAATCATCTTGATAACGGAGTGCAAGGCTACGTCAAGGTTTTCGGCGAAATAACCATCACCGCAAATGACGGTGGCCACAATCTCAGCGTCCGTGCCGAAAGCCGCCTGCAGCGCCTGCCCGGGGCCTAAGGCTCCCGCACGCTCTTCCGGTTGATGGTCGGCCTTGTCTTCGCCGCCGATACCACCGTAGAACTGGTTGAGGTAGTGTACTACCTTGAGTTTCTGGTTGCTCATGTTTCTCCCCCCTTCTGTTCGGAGCGACGGTTACTGCCCGTGCTTGCTGTGTGCCTTACGCATGCCGCTAACTTCGGCAATGATGGCGTCGACGTCAAGCACCATCTCCATCATGCTGATTTGCTCGTCGTAGACACCGGCATCAACGTTATCTTTAAGTTCGAAGATGTGATAAACTGCGAGTCCTAACTGGACTCCGGCCAAAGGACCTGCGTAGGTAGGGTCGCCCGCTGTAACGGTTTCGGCAGCTAAGCCTGCGGCTTCTGCTTCCGCGCCACCAAGAACAACAATCACGTTCTCGGCACCGTTCTTCTCGGCGATCTCTTTTACCCTACGTTGATTCTCTAGGTCCATGGCACCTGCGGCCGTTCAGACAAAGCACTCGGTGACGGAAAACGCAACTTCGGCGCCCGCGGACTTCACGCACTCTTCGATGGCGGGTCCGGGCACTCCGTCGCGGTCACCGAGGATGACCACTTTTTTGCCCTTAAGCATTTGGGTTGACCTCC
>CAYGHR010000054.1:6533-8137 GCA_964349715.1 uncultured Peptococcaceae bacterium | reverse complement strand
TTACTAAAGCCAAGTTCGTTCGTGGAGCCGGTAATGACTTGGATTTCTGCAGTGATGGAACCGTCTGCCGCCAGTGAACCATACCAGCCACCAGCAATGACATCAGCAACTTCTACGTGGCCGATGACCTTCTTCATGGGCGGCAACACGATGACAGCATTGGCGTTGCCGGCAGTGATGACAGCGTCGGCCAAGGGGTCGGCATCGGCTAAGGACTGTGAGGCACCGTCTTGTCCGGCGTACTCATCTGTCACTAAAACGGTCTTGATGCCCTTCTTCTCGAGCTTAACGCAGTTCATCATCAGGTCGGCGTCGGGATTGCCGAAGCCTTCCTCGGAGATGATGGCGGCGTCGACTCCCAGCCATTCCACCAGTTTAGCCGTGAAATTCGAGGAGCGCTCTTTGTCGGAGAGCGTCACGTTCTCATTCGTGACCACTACACCGATAAAGTTATAGTCCTTCCCGTGCCGGGCCAGTAGCTCATGGATGACAGGGCTGTTCTGATGGTGGAAGGTCGTGTTCTTATCGCAGGCCGACACGCAATTGCCGGAGACAATCGCGCCATCCATGACCTCGGTGGGATAGATGAAAGTCGGCAAAGTGCGTTTGGCGTCAATGCCATATACATAAGTATCGTGCAGCAACCCTTGACTTTGCAGCATGTACACGTAGGCCACTTTCGGGAGCGATGGGAACTGCTTAAGAGCCTGCGGCAAAGGCGGGCAATCGAAAATCTCTGTTTGTGTCGGCTTAGCGTGGCGCCCGGCTTCACCTAAATAGGCGGCCGCCTTAAGTCCCATCGTGCGCAGCGCAGCCTCGTGGTCGTGTTGGAGAAGCCCTGCAACAGGCTGTGCAACCACGACGACGTTAAGTGTCTCAGAGAACGGGGTGTATTGCGCACCCGGTCCGCTCATGTCGATAATCCCCTCTTGAAAGCCGACAATCTTCCCGGTTGTGACCACAGCCACACCCTTAAGCACGTGAGTTACGCCGCTGCCGACCATGTCCACTTTGCCTACGAACCCCGGAAATATGCCGCCGCTGCCTTCTACTTTCACGCGCGGCTCAATGACGTCTTTCACCGGCACAATACGGGTAGCCTCATTGGGCTTGGCGATGTCAACATCAATGGAAGCCAAGCGCTCATCTTTGAGAGCGTCAACCATCTCTTGCTTGTTAACATACAGAACGTCGCCCTGTACTTCTGTCTTAGCGCCAAAACGCACGTCTTTGATCGTGATGTTGCGTAATTCCAAACGCATGCCGTCACCTCCTAGATTAGTTCTTTGACTTTAGCTTCGATGCTCTCGGCGCTGCACTCGCTCGGCCCGAGCTCTGCAATCTTCTCTCCGCCACGATAGAAGGCGATTACCGGTAGCCCTAAGACCTTCTGGGCAATGGCGAGACGACGGTTGTTTGAAGTGTCGAGCTTGCAGAACTTAGCTTTTCCGCCGTATTGCTCTGCGATGCGGGCGAAGTCAGGCATCAGGGCCAAACACTTCTCGCACTTAGGCCCCCAAAAGTCAACGACGCTGAGACCTTCCGCCTGCAGCACTTCTGCGTCAAAGTTATCCTTGTGGACTTCAATCATTTCTTCACCTCCT
>CAYGHR010000054.1:0-6433 GCA_964349715.1 uncultured Peptococcaceae bacterium | reverse complement strand
ATCGCCGCCGCGGTGACCTCCTGGTCAACGAGACGGGCGGCTACTTGGCCGCGGTGGAAGAAGACGATGGTAGGATTCTGCGTCACACCGTAGCGTGAAGCCACGCGGCGGTTGCGGTAGGTGTCTAGTTTCCACGTTTTGACGTTGTCCCCGAAGGCACCGAGCGCGGCTTCAATGTGCGGCATCAATTCTAGGCATCTGCTGCTCATAGGTGTCCAGAAGACGACAGCAACGGGGCGGGTCTCATCGAGGACGGACTCCTTAAAGCCTTCTTCTTCGATGATGTACTTCTCAGCGGCGACTGCCGCGATGGCTCCGTCCGCAGCCGCAGTAATGACTTGGCGCAAGTACGTGACCCGCGCGTCACCTACGCCAAATACCCCTTCAACGTTAGTTTCCATCTGTTCGTTAGTAATAATGTAGCCGCGTTCGTCCAGATTAACCTTGCCCTGTAAGAAGCCGGTCTGAGGTATGGTTCCTACATAGACAAATACGCCGTTTGTCTCCAGCTCGGTAAGCTCGTTAGTCTTGACGTTGCGCAGAACTACGCTTTCTACAATTCCGTCCCCGCGTATCTCCTGCAGGGTAGAATTCCATACGAACTTCATTTTCGGGTTGCGGAAAGCGCGCTCCTGTAGCATAGGGGCAGCATCAAGCACGCCCTCATCGTGAATCACAATCACGGTCACCGAATTAGCGAACTTCGTAAGGTAATTGCCCTCTTCAATCGCGGCATCCCCGTTACCGATAACCACTATGTCAAGGTCAGTAAAGAAATCGGCGTCGCAGGTTGCGCAGTAAGAAACGCCTTTACCGCGCAGAGTGCTTTCGCCTTTGACGCCTAGCGTGCGCGGCACCGCTCCCGGCGCGAAGATAAGCGTGCGCCCGTGATACTTTGTGCCGTCCTTGAGGGTTACTACCTTTTCTTCGGCAGCGATGTCCATTACCTCGCCGCGCACGATCTCCGCGCCAAACGAAGTGGCGTGGTCAGTAAACGCCTGCATTAGCCCCGGGCCTGTTGTCCCCTTCGCGAAACCGGGATAATTCTCCATGTCCCAAGTCGTCGCGGCCTGTCCACCTGTTTTGCCTTTCTCGATAAGCAGGGTCTTCTGTTTGGCGCGCGCGCCGTAGATGGCCGCAGCCAGTCCGCCTGGGCCGCCGCCCACAATGATGATATCCCACAAGTCTGTCAATGAAGTCACGCCCCCTAAACTAATATGTCTTTCCCTAATGAGTCAAGTGCGCTTTCCAAGAGAGCTTTGTCTACCAGCTGCAGATCAGCGCGCACTGCATCTGTGCAAGTACGATAGGGTCGCTCCGTTAGCATGCGGCGCGCAACCGCTATGGCACCTTCCACCAGTTGTACTGATTGGTAGTCTACACCTAAGGGCTCTCTCGTAACCACTACCGAGCGATATGGGTTCTCGTTAGGCTTAAGGCTCCCCGCTAATGGATGCGTGAGCAAGTGATGACCAAGGTGCACAAGGTCACGCGTTTTCTGAAGCACAGGCAGGACGCTTTCCGCACACACAAAACAGTCGTCCGCGCTTAAGGTTACAAGCGGGTTATTACTGATGATCCGCATTCTCTTCATGTCTGGGAAAGCGGCTGACTATGGCTATGGCCTTAGTTACCTCGAGCATCGTGTCCACAGAAATCTGCGCGTCTAGGCTGCTCGTGCGCGTAATCACTTCGCCGATGTCCGTGACCACATAGCGCGGTGGCAGGTGATTGAGGGCAATCGCGGCGATGTCTAGCTGGCATCTGGCGCAAGGACAGATCTCCGGGTGACAACGCAGGATTTCGCCGAGTTTCTCAAACACGATGTCTTGAGTTACGTTCTTAAGTAACAAGGGCAAGACCGCCTTTCGTCGTTTGAAATAAAAAATGAACGGCAAAGCCTGCCGCCCATTCTCTGTCCTGACTGACCTGAGAGATTTCGCGGGTTAGAACAGTGCCCGCTTGCTCCTTCGGTGCCTATGTTGGCTTTCCAGAGTGCTGTCCGCTGAGCGGTCCTTTTGCCTGAGAGTTTGGCAATGCAACTGGCGAGCTGCACGCGTGCTCCTTCGGCGCCCCACCGGGGTCTCTTCCGCTAGCTTCATTCAGCAGATATGTAGTTGTTGTGACTAGCATATCATTACAGGCGACAGAAGGCAAGGGGTGGGGAGCTCCTGGCTCCTAGCTCCTACCCCACCCGCACCATTCCGGCTACGCCGGCTACGCAGCGGCCGATAATCGCGGCGGGAACGCCTGCTTGTTTGAGGGCAGCAAGGGCATGTTCGGCCTCTTTCGATGGGAGAGAGAAGAACAGCCCTCCGCTTGTTTGCGGATCATAGAAGGCGTCGACGAGGGTTTCGGGGATGGAAGGGTCAAGGGACACCGAACTGCCGAAGTGTTCGGCGTTGCGGTATGCCCCGGCGGGGATGAGTCCCATGGCGGCGTAGTCTAGGGTGTCGGGGAGGAGCGGGATTGCACCAGCCGAGAGCACCAGCTCGACTTGGCTGGCGCGCGCTACCTCCGCGGCATGCCCGAGCAGGCCAAACCCGGTAATATCTGTGCCTCCGTGTATCCGGTAGGCGGAAAGGACATCGGCAGCGGTCTTGTTGAGTTCAGCCATGCTGTTAAGAGCTGCCTGCAGGCAGGCTTCATCCGCAAGCTCTGCCTTGTAAGCCGTCGCAATGATCCCTGTCCCAATCGGCTTGGTCAGGATGATGCTGTCTCCTACCTGTGCGCCGCTGTTCTTAATGATCTTATTCGGATCTACGATGCCGGTGACGGATAGTCCGTATTTCACATCGGCATTCTCCACCGTATGGCCGCCCAAAAGCACGACGCCTGCTTCGGCGGCCTTTTCTGCACCGCCTCGCAGCACTTCGCCCATCACAGACAAAGGCAAGCAAGGTGCGAAACACGCGATGTTTAGCGCCGTAAGCGGCCGTGCACCCATGGCGTAGATGTCGCTCAAGGAATTAGCCGCGGCGATTTGCCCGAACATATAGGGGTCATCCGTGAGCGGAGAAAAGAAATCTAGGGTCTGTACTATAGCCAAGTCGTCGCGCAAGAGGTAGACGCCGGCGTCGTCACTCGTTTCCAGCCCCACCAGCACGCGCGGGTCAACGTAGTGCGTAAGGTTTGCCAAGAGACTGCTTAGGGCACCCGGCCCTAATTTGCTTGCTCAGCCACCGCCCGGAGACAGGGAAGTTAATCTAACGGCCACAGCGCGCGCCTCCCTTCTACAGCCTGTCGCGCATCCGGCGAGCGGAGCAGAGCGGCAGTCTCCGCCACAGCCCGACTCAAATAGCGCTGATTGGTCACTAAGTAAAATGGTCGCAGTAGCTTCACTCCCGCGAGGCGTCGCGCGACAACCGCGTTCTGCCTGAGCGACTTCTCCGCCGCAAACACGGAGACCAACGCTACCCCGAGCCCCGCTTCCACGGCGTTTACAGCCGCCACCGCCGAGCCTACTTCCACTATCGCCGTGAGTTTGCTTGGGACTATCCCGAGAGCCGCAAGCTCCCGCTCGTAGACCATCCGACTGCCGGAACCGGCTACCCTGCCAATAAACGGCTCGCGGTAGAGAGCATCACCCGGCACCGCCTTGTGTGCGGCAAGAGGGTTACTGGGGTGCATCAGTAGGACTATTTCGTCGGTAAAAATGGGTTCCGCGCGCAGAGTGGGGTTTTTGGGTTGTGCGCCCACCAAGGCCATGTCTAGCTCGCGCCGCTCAAGTCTTGCTATGATACTCGTGGTGTTATCTACCACGAGCCGCGGGCGCACGCGAGGATAGCGCTTGACGAGCAAACTAAACAGCAAAGGACAGAGCTGCTCACCTGGCACGGTGCTCGCGCCTAGGAAAACCGGGCCGGCAATCTCGCTAGACATCTCGTCAATCTGTCGGCGCGTCGCGTCAAGCGATTCGACAAGGTGCGTGATGTTAACCACTGCCTGCTCTCCCGCCCGCGTCAGCTCTAAGGTACGGCCGTGTCTCTCCATGAGTTTGGTCCCAAAGTAGTCCTCTAGAGCTTGAATCTGCATACTGACGGCTGGTTGCGTCAGCCCGAGTTGCCGTGCAGCGGCGGAAAAAGACCCCGCCTCCATCACGCACAGAAGTGTGCGGAAGTAGTTGACGTTCATGGCCTGCCCCCCCTTAGCTCTAGGTTTCTCTTTCGCTATGCGCTTTCCTGCCACCCACAAAAAAAGCCCCGGGCCTGTTGGCCCGAGGTAGAGCAGGGGGATGACAGGGTACTCATTTGGCGGGAGTATGTGGGAATCGAACCCACCGCGGCCTGTTCTAGAGACCGCTGACGGATTTGAAGTCCGGAAGGCACACCAGAACCTATCTACTCCCGCCGTCAGTCTACCATGCGGGAGCCAGTATTGTCAAAAGAGTTGTGGAGCCTGCGTGTTTCGCCGACACGGTAGGTAACGCGCTGCTGGTCAAAGTACTCTAGCAGAGGGAGTGCGAACTTGCGGCTGCTGTCAATGTACGTTCTGAAAGCAGCAAGGGAAAGCTCCTGTTCCGCACGGAAATGCTCGACTAGAAGCTCGCGCGCACCGGTAATGGCGGAAACGCAGAAATACATGCCATCTGCCACCTTAACTGCCTCCCCTGTCTCCACTAAGGCCTCCAGCAGCTCCTTAGTATCCTCCGGAGACAAACGCATCTCGGTTCTAAGCTCATCCGCCGCAGGCGGGCTGTAGAGCTGCTCCGTCAACAGCTTGACCGCTATCTCTCGGGCGCGACTCCATTTGCCGGCAAACTCCACACGAAAGTCACGCAGCGCCACTGACTTCGCCGTCAGGCAGAAGGGCGACTCTGCCTGCATCTCTAGGAGAAGGGCGGCAAAGACCCGGGTGCTAACCTCGCCAAAGACTTTGCTCCTGAGCTCCTCCCGCGGCATGCCGGGGCGCAAAGGGAAGCGGCGATGGTAATCGCTCACTACAGCCACTATTCTGTCCATGGTCGTCTTAAGTCGGGCGCGGTGAATTAGATACTCGGCGTCGTCGGCGTACACGCTGACCACGTAGTCGTCTGCTAAGAGCCTCTCTAGCGCCTCCTCGCGGTCTGGCCTGGCGATGACGCGCAAAAGCTGTTCGCGCGTATAGAGCTGCTCGCCCTGTTCCATTAAGTACTGGCTGACAATCTCCTCCGTACTGCCGCTCTCGAGCACCGCCAACTCCGCTAGCCCTCGCTCGCGAAAGCGCTTGCGCTTCTTGGGCGTAGGGTCAAGCACCGTTCCGCCACCAAGCGTCATAAGCGGAGAGTACGACCGCAAGACGAATCTGTCACCCGCTAAAACCCCCACGGGCGCCTCTAGACGCAACTGCGCATAGGCGCTTTCGCCGGGCAGCAGCTCATCGCGGTCAAGCAGCACAGCGCGACAAATCACCTCGGCCGTACCTATATAGAGGCGCGCACGCGCTCGATTGGCGACCAACTTATCTACATCAGGGAGCAATGACAAGCGTGCGTCAAGCATCATGCTGGGAGAAAGAGACCCCTTGGCCGCCAATACATCCCCTCGCCTGATGGCCTCGACACTGACGGAAGCTAGGTTTAGGGCCACGCGCTGCCCGGCCTGTGCAGTCTCCACTTGCACCCCATGCACACCCACGCCGCGGACCCTAAGCGGCAGTTCTTCCGGATAGAGCATGACTTGATCCCCTACCCGCACCGTTCCGGCAAGCAATGTGCCTGTTACTACCGTGCCGAACCCCTGCAGAGTAAACACACGGTCAACGGGAAGACGAAACGGCAAGTGGACATCCCGCTCCGCCAAATCCTCACACGAGCGGTCGATGGCGGCAGTTAGCTCCGCGAGCCCTTGGCCTGTGTGGGCCGACACCGCAATCACCGGCGCATTGGCCATGACCGTGCCTCGCACCTTCTCCTCGATGTCAAGCATTACCAGGTCAAGCCAGTCGGGCTCAACTAAATCCGCCTTGGTAATAACGACAATGCCGCGCTTTACCTGCAGCAGGGAAAGAATGTGTAAGTGCTCTACCGTCTGCGGCATCACGCCCTCATCGGCGGCAACGACCAGCAGCACTAAGTCCATGCCGCCGACCCCTGCTAGCATGTTCTTGATAAAGCGTTCGTGCCCAGGGACATCGACAATCCCCGCCCGCCTCCCGCTCGGCAAATCAAAGTAGGCGAAGCCCAAATCAATGGTAATACCGCGCTCTTTTTCTTCTTTGAGGCGATCGCAATCTATGCCGGTCAAGGCTTTAATCAGAGTTGTCTTGCCGTGGTCGATATGGCCGGCAGTTCCCACGATTAGGTGCTTCATCGTTCTAACGCCCCTTCATCGGCAGTCCACTGCGGCTAAAGCAGCAATTACGTCGTCCGCCTCGCCCGGTAGAACCGTTCGCATGTCAATCCAAACTTCGTCCTGCACCAAGCGGGCGATGACTGGGATGAGGGCTTTGCGCA
>CAYGHR010000053.1:8755-10219 GCA_964349715.1 uncultured Peptococcaceae bacterium | reverse complement strand
CGGCGGAAGGCGGCATGAACTTCGATGTCTACCGCAAGTTCGCGGAAGGACTCATCCCAACTGCGTAAGCCTAAGTACTGTGGACGTAGACGGCGCAGCTGTTCACCGAGGCCGATGGTATCGGCGTTAAACTCCCCCTGTAGGGCAGCGAGGGCCGCGCGAACTTCGGCGGCTACTTCTGAAGCTAGGTCTTGCTCTATTTGCTTAAGGAAAGCGTGGGTGATGCCTTGCCCATAGTGCGGCCATTGAGTGAGGTTGCCGTCTTGGCTTACCCGGGCGTGTAGACGTATAGCGCCGTCTACTTCGCGCACACTGAACCGGGCGGAGGAGAAATTTGCCAGTTGAGTTATGGTGCCTTCCACACGACGTATTGACACAGCAGTCATGCGCATGTTCTCCCTTAGCCAGGCCACCCCGCGGCTTTCTCGTTCGTCTAAGAAGCCAACCAGCCGATCGTCGCGGAACACAGCCGTTCCTTTAAGCTCGATCACTTCGCTTGGTTTGGTCTCGCCTGCCGCTGCTTCGCCATTCCTCTCTTCAACGGGCATCGGCGCGGGCTGTAAGGCGGGGAGCGCAATCTGCATGAGCGGCCGATTAGCGAAAGCAATGCGCACGCCCAAGAGGTCAGCGGGGGGAACTACGCCGGTTTCTTGGCCCTGCCTGAGTAGGTTAAACAGGTACTCGGCAGGCATAGCCTCAATGCGGGGCTCGGCTTTCATTACTTCTTCCGCTCTTCCAAAAGCTACGGCTAGGCGCACGCGATCGCGAAGCTGTCGGTCACGGCCCAAGAAGTCTACGAGCTCGCCGATTCCTTCCCGCGCGTACGCCTCCCCGACTACCACCACCAGCGTGTGCCCAGTGAAAGGCTCTTGCCCAAGAACGGTGGGTAAGCGCAACATGGCTTCAGCGATGCTCGGTGCCGCTAGACCGGTTACCCAGACCGGGCTCGGTGCGCCGCCTCCCACGCCTGTTTCCCCACCTCCCGGTGCGGAGAGGGCGAGCTGGTAGGTGATGCGCACGCCTTGCGGGTCCGTATCTACCCCCATCGCCATTACGAAAGCAAGGTCTTCTATCTCCCGCGCGCTCCAGCAGCCAGAAAGTAGCGACGCTAGGGATATTGCAGCCAACAACACAGCCCTCCTAAGGCTACGACACCAGTGCTTGTCGGCTTTTCTAGTCATGGTCTCTCACAGACTTGCTGCCCCGTAACGCCGCGCCAAGCAGGAGAATGGCCATTACACCTATCTGGTAAAAAATTGCATATTGGTTGAACATGCCCTCCCAGAGATGACTCTGCGGAACACTGTCGGCTTGGAAGGAGAGGTAAAAAGATATTGCCGCCAACGGCGGGATGAACCAATGATAACTTTTTGCCCCCGTCACTAAGCTCAGGCCTAAAGCAGCCGCATAGAACAACATGCTGATTTTCACAAACGTCCCTAATATCCAGATCGCTAGGTAGAC
>CAYGHR010000053.1:0-8655 GCA_964349715.1 uncultured Peptococcaceae bacterium | reverse complement strand
TCAATCGCGAAAACAGGTCGCAGCCAGCCGGTGTCGATACGCATAAGTCCTGCTCCCGCAACGACAATCCAAGCGAGAAAGATGATGCCGAAAAACCCTTCGTTGAACCGGGCTAACGCCTCAAGGCCTAACCAAGCCCCGATACAGACCAAAAACAGCATGGTGACAATGGTAATGCTAATGGGAGTGTCCGGTAACACAGCCGTGATCAAAAAGTCGCCTAAGGCACGGAGCACCAGTGTGCTTGAAGTGAGGTTAAAAATGACTATCGAAAGGCCCAAGAGTGAGCCTAACCAGCGGCCATAAATGGTCCTAGCATACTCAAATGGCGTCAAGCGCGGAAATCGGCGCCCGAGTGTCACGGCCATGTAGACGACAAGCACACTTAGCAGACCGCCACCGAGCACAGCAATGAAGCCTTGCGCCCCCGCGAGTGTCGTAATCAAACTCACCGCCCCCAAGAAGACGGTACCTGTGATGCCGGTTAGCTTGAGCAGCATCAGTTGACGAGCACTGATCGTTGCGGTTCCCCTAGACATCGTCATCCTCCCCTTGGCGCGGCGGGTGTTGTACGAATGCCGGTTTGCCAATCCGCCGCTGTTGCCTAGGTCTAAACATTTTGGGTCTGAGCAGCATGGACCATAAAGGAGCGCGAAGGAGGGTGTCTTTCAGGCCTTGATTGTCCGAGGGCGTTAGGGGGGATAAGTAAGGGACACCGAATGACCTAAGGCTTACTAAATGTAGCCCCACGATGATGATGCCCGCAAAAACCCCATAAAGGCCAAGGATACCCGCTAGGAGTATGAGCGGAAAGCGTATCAGGCGTAACGAGAGTCCGACATTAAAAGCGGGGACTGCAAATGAGCCGATTGCGGTGACGGCGACAACAACAACCATGACCGGGCTCACTAACCCCGCCGTAACCGCTGCCTGCCCGATAATGATACCGCCCACAATGCCGATAGTAGTGCCAACCGTGCCGGGGACGCGAATGCCGCCCTCGCGAAGTAACTCGAAGGTCACTTCCATCAGCAATGCTTCCACCACGGCCGGAAAGGGCACGCCCGCGCGCGCCCCAGCAATGGTCAGTGCTAATCGGCTTGGAATCATTTCTTGATGAAAAGTTGTGATGGCTACGTACAGTGCTGGGAGGAGGACAGCAAAGGTAATACTCAGCACACGCACCAGCCTTACTCCGGTCATCACCAACCATCGTTCATAGTGATCTTCCGGTGTAGGGAGAAAGTTGCTGAGCACAGCCGGGATGATAATGGCGAATGGCGTGCCATCCACAATCATTGCCACGCGGCCTTCCATGACGGCGGCGGCTACGCGGTCGGGGCGCTCGGTGAATTGCACTTGGGGGAAGGGCGAGTACGGACTATCTTCTATGTACTGCTCGATGTAGCCCGAGTCCAAAACGATGTCGACATCGATGTATGACAGCCGTTTGTAAAGCTCTGTGAGCAGGGCGGGGGCTACGAGGTTAACATCATACACTATAGCCATGGTGGTCTGGCTGCGGCGTCCGATACGGGCATACTTTACCCTAAGAAAGGGGCTCTTGACGCGACTGCGGACAAGCGCGACGTTACTCTTAAACATCTCGTTAAAGCCATCGCGGGGGCCGCGTACTACTCGCTCGGTCACAGGCTCCATGATGGGGCGGTGTTCCCAGGTCTGAACCCCGATCACTAGCGCTTCTGTGCTTTTATCTATGAGCAGTACAGCATTGGCTGCAAGGACAGCTTCGACACAGGCGCGCGTTGTGCTGACATCCTTTATTTCCATGACGGTAAGCAAATGACTCTTAAGCGCCGCGTAGCCGTGTAGGCCTGAACTTGACTCTGCTTGCTCGGTGTGGCGGGCAAAAATCATAAGGGGGGTAAGAAGATCGCGCTGTAGCTGGTCCTTGTTAGTGAGCCCGTCAATAAACACAAGCGTGGCTCGCAGCGCAGAGGAGTTTCCAATTCTGAACTCCCTAAACACCACATCGTCGCTAGCCCCAATCCGCGTCCGGAGCATATAGATGTTTTTGTCGAGTGAGAGCTCTAGGGGCTCGTCCTTCTCGCCCTCCACGGGTTTGGGCGGGGGGACTTTCAGGTCAAGTTCGGCAGGGTGGCTAGCGCTTTTCTGACTACGCTCGTAAATTAGCTGGGAAACTGGCAGGGGCTTGCGCAGGCGGCGTTTCGTCACGTGTTGGCCTCCAGTCGCTGGCGTCTCCCCTTATTCTTCCCAGCGAGGCCGGGTTCATATGCCGGGCGTGGAGCCTTCGTTCGAGGGCACCGCCGGGTGGTCGCTGCAGGTCGCGCAGTCCGGGACTTCGTCGCTCGACTGCACGTGATGACAGGGGTTGACGTGTACAAGCACATTAGCCACGGACGTCACTTGCGCAAGAATGTTTTGCTTGGCGAGGCTAGCGATGTGGTGTCCTTGCTCAACCGTGAGAAAGCGGTTGACGCATAGCTTTAGGTCCACTAGCGCCAAGGAGCCCGTCATGCGCGCCTTAACCTCTGTGACTGAGATTACACCCGCGGTATGGAGTGCCACCTGTCTGATTTCGGCGAGTACATGCTCGCTCGGTGCTTCATCTATCAGTTCCCGGACCGACTGAACGTAGAGCCGCACTCCCATATGGGCGATAAGCACAGCCACCACTATGCCGGCTAAGGGGTCAAGAAGGGGGTAGCCTAGGTATGCCCCTACAACTCCGACCAGGACAGCGAGAGATGCGCCCGCGTCTCCGCGGTGGTTCAGCGCTTCCGCCTGCAAAGCGGTGCTCTCTAGGCGTCGACTGGCATGGAGCACGTAGCGGTAGAGACGGTCTTTGACGATCATAGAAGCGATTGTGACCCAAATCGCTAGGCGTCCGGGTGCCTCGGCTTGGCCTGTGCGCAGGACTGCGAATGCGCTTAAACAAAGACCCACAGCCGTGCCCAGTAAGACTAACGCTACAATTTTGGCGGCAACGGACTCAAGTTTGGCGTGTCCGTAGTGATGTGTTTTGTCGGGCGGCGAGCCACCGATTCTCAGGCCCACCAGCACGACAGCCGTGCCGAAAATGTCAGATGCCGAGTGTGCTGCATCAGCCATGACAGCAGTGCTCCCCGTGAGTATGCCGACGATAGCTTTGGCTAGTGTCAAAGCTATGTTGGTGGCCATGCTCACGGTTGCTACCGCCCGGGCCGCGTTGTTATCCGGAAGATTCTTCACTCGTCCTCGCTCCCTTACACTGCAATATAATACCACAAACAAACGGCCGAGGTCGCCGCCGCAAGCCGATTTGCTTGCTAATCCGGTGCCTAAGCAGTAACATATAAAGGAAGAACTTGTGTGGGAGTGATGATGCTATGGACCCGGTGGCGTTCCATGTGTTTGGACTGGGCATACGCTGGTATGGATTGCTGATTACCCTCGGCATGGTGCTCGGCATTTTGCTGGCCTTGCGCGAGGTGCGCCGTGAAGGAGAAAACACCGACTGGTTCCTCGACATGGTGTTGTTCGCCGTGCCCGCGGGCTTGGTCGGCTCGCGTCTATTCTTTGTCATGTTCAATTGGTCCTACTACGCGGCGAATCTCCCCAGTATACTTAACATCCGTGAAGGTGGGTTGGCCATCCACGGGGGTATTTTTGGCGGCGTTTTGGCGGCGGTTCTTTATACGCGCTATCGCCGCGTGAACTTTTGGCACTGGGCGGATATAGCCGCGCCTAGTTTAATCTTGGCGCAGGCTATTGGGCGATGGGGGAACTACTTTAACGAAGAGGCTTATGGATATCCTACTACAGGGCCGTGGGCAATGTTCATCGCGGGGGAGTATCGCCATCCTACTTTCCTTTATGAGTCGCTGTGGAACTTAGGGGTGTTCGCCTTATTGCTGTGGATGCTAAAGCGCAAGAAATTTCACGGGCAGATTGCCGCCACCTACGCCATAGGTTATTCGGTCGGACGGTTTTGGATAGAGGCACTGCGCGTCGACAGCTTAATGGTTGGTCCGCTGCGGGCAGCTCAGATTATCAGCCTAGTGTTAATAGGCGCGGGTGTAGCCATATACTATTCTCAGTCGCGGCGCGTGGCAGCGAACAGCCCCAATACGGGAGAGCAGGAGGAGAAACTGTGAGAAAGGTCTTCACCGCTGCGGTAGCCTTAGCGATAGCCTTGTTCCCTCTCAGCGCGAGCTCGGTCGCCGCTCCGTGGGGAGTCTATCGCGGTTACCCTGTAGTGCGCGTACTGGTTGACAATCAAGAAGTGCTGTCTGATGTACCTGCTCACGTTGCCGACGGACGCACTCTGGTACCTCTGCGTTTTGTGGCGCAGGCATTAGGCGCGCAAGTGGAATGGGACGAGCAGAACCACCAGGTTACTGTCTCAGCTCAACCGAGAACGGCCCTGCCAGACCCGGTGCTGCAAGCCGAGGTGGCGCGCCTGCGGTCGGATATGGAGCAGCTGAGCCGCGAGATTGCCTCACTGCGTGCGAGCCTAGTGTCGCCCGACAAAGTGGTAGCTACTGTGCAGCGCAGCGTGGTGGGCATAATTGCCACGCAGGTCTTCCCAGGGGGCAGGCAGGTCATCAGTCAAGGTACAGGCGTGGTGATGTCTGCGGATGGCAGGATCCTCACCAACACCCATGTCGTTAAAGAACGCGGCGCCACTACCACCAACTTGCTGGTAATCCTGCATGACGGGCGGGCACTGAGCTCGGAGCTGTGGAACTACGACTATCTGTCAGACGTAGCCGTCGTGCAAGTGACGGAAGCTGCCGCACTAGTGGCCGCAGACTTTGGCGACTCCGACCAAGTAATCGTGGGGCAGCCGGTCCTCGCGATGGGCAATCCCCTGTCTTTGGGATTGAGAAACACCGTTACGGTGGGCGTAATCAGCGGGTTGAACAGGGCTGACCAAAGTGCCTACCCCCTGCTGCAGACGGATGCCGCCATAAATCGGGGAAATAGCGGCGGACCACTGGTAGATTTTGGAGGACGGGTGATAGGCATCACGTCGTCTAAGGTTGTGGCCGAGGGTGTCGAGGGACTAGGTTTCGCTCTCCCCATAAACCTCGTGCGGGACATTTTGGCGCGCTTTACCGACCGCGGCATTGTGCGCCCATTCTTAGGCGTAGTAGTAGAGGAATCGCCCTTTGCGGGACTCAATATTCCTAACGCGCGCGGACTGACGGTAGTTGAATTGGCGCCGCGCTCTCCTGCAGTTGTGTCCGGCCTACAGGTAGGGGACATCCTCCGTACACTGAACGACAGGCCAATCCGCACTCTACTGGAACTAAGAATGGAGCTAGAACGGCACTTGCCCGGGCAGAGAGTCTCCCTAAGCGTGCGCAGAGGTCAGACCGACATAACGATTAGTGTCACCTTGGGCTCTCTTGCCACGGAAGATGCCCCTCCCTTTAGGCATGGGGCGATCTACTCTTGGGAAGGCGAATTCTAACCCTAGCGGGTCATTCACCACTATAGCACCCCTATCATATGATGCAGCATGGCAGCGGAGGTTCTTCGCGTCATGCAGTATGACCCGGCACCGGGTATATGAAGGGGGGGACATTTATGTGGAATCGCCAAGAGACCGGGGGACTAAGGGACATTATCGCGCGCACGACGTGTGCGAAAGGGCAGAAGCGGTTCAAGCAAACCTTCGCGTTACAGGCTACCCATATGCCTGACGGCATCCTCGGTTATCGAGTTATGAATCACAGCTTTGTAGCGACGCCGGAACGGCACTCCGTGGAAGTAACAGGGCAATACGACTTGCATGTCTGGTATGCCTATAACGGCAGCAGTGAAACGTTAGTGGAGCGAAAGACAGTTTGTTACTCAGAACACCTGCCGGTGATTGACCTAGAGGGCGTTCGCCTAGGTGTGAATGAATGCGTACAGGCGACGGTAGTGAAGGAACCGCGTATTGCAAACATTCATCTGCGGCATCTTACCGTCGAGGCTACAGTCTCTGTGGAATTCTATGCGGAGGTTGTTGGCGAAGCTAAGCTGTGGGTGCGAGTCTACGAGCCGCCCTCTGCGGTTGACGAGAAGAAAGACTTAGACTTTGTCGACGAAGAGGAGTTTCTCGAGTTCGAAGAAGACGATGAGCTCGTCGAGGATGAGATTTAGACCATCGAGCAGCCTCCGCGAAGGACTGCGACAATTACTTATGGATGCCGCCGCAAGGCGGCATTTTGTGTACCCAAAAACTGCTCGCTACATATGCTGAGAGTGAGCTTGGCGGAGAGGAGGAAGTACATGGCAATACGAGTTGTGCTCGCGCTTCACCCCGAGGAGCACGCCAGTCGAGAAGTGGTTTTGCCGCCGTCGTTAACTACACGGGTAAAGTCGGACACTACACTGACGCTTCGAGCCGGGCAGTCTGTGGCCTCTGTCCTCGTTAAGTCCGGCACCGACACCTGCCGCCCACGACGCTTGCACTTAAGCCGAGACCTGTTCACAGACCTTAGACTCACCGAAGGCGATACTTTAGCAATGTGGCGTGACGCGCGTCTTGGCATTTTCAGGCTCGGCCCGGTACTTGGTGTCATGGGCAAATGTTCGCGCGGAGGGCTGTTTGGCCAGTCAACTGAGATAATTCGTTGGTGTGTGCGTCAAGCTCGCCGCAAGGGGATGTTGGCCTACGCTTTTTCGCCGCGAGACATTGACTGGACCGAGCGCTCTGTTAGGGGGTGGGTGTGGACGGGTAATCTGCTAAAGCGCGTCAGATGTCCTCTACCGGATGTTGTATACGACCGCGTATCGAGTCGCACCGCGGAAAGGGCACCGTCGCTTGTGCGCGCTAAGGAGCAGTTGTTGTCCTGCCCGGTAAAGTACTACAATCGCTCCTTCTTCAACAAGTGGGATGTCCATCGCATCCTTGAGAAACACGCAGCGACTAGAGGGCATCTCCCCCAAACGGAAGAGCTAGCTAGTGTCGAAGTGCTGGAGAAATCCCTTAAGCGTTTCGGCGTGGTCTACGTGAAACCAACTCAGGGCAGCCACGGAGCGGGCATTTTTAGGGTAGCCAAGGTGAGAACAGGCTACAACTATCGCTTCACGCGTCTTAATCTCCCCGACAGAAGGGGACACACCCGCGGCGTAGCTCCCATTCTCTCTATGGCTTCGCGTTTGATGAAGAACGGCCAGTATGTGGTGCAGAGGGGGCTTCGCCTTGCTCGCATTGGCGGGGCACCTTTCGACGTGCGCGTGCTATTGCAGAAAAGCGTGCGCAATAAGTGGAGTATTCAGAGCATGGTCGCCCGTGTAGCGGAACCGGGCAATGTGGTGTCTAACGTTGCTGACGGAGGACACATCCTGCATCCTCGGCGCGCCTTAGCCTTAGCCTTTGGGGGGCGCATCAACCCTCGCCCCACACTGTGGCGACTCAAGCGCATTGCCCGAGCTACCGCAGAAGCGATTGAAAGCGAGGTGGGGTATGAGTTAGCGGAGATGGGTGTTGACCTAGGGATAGATGCGTCAGCCAAAATATGGGTGATCGAGGCTAATTCGCGCCCCGGCAGAGAGACGGGTGAGGGCCGCCCGCAGCGCATTTCGCGCTCGGTGCAACGACTTGTAAGCTTCTTGCGCAGCCGGGGGCTGCAGTAAGGAGGGGCCATGACGACCGTAATCCTGCATCCAGACCCATCCGCTTGCCGTGCTCTAGAGATCGAGTTGCCGGGATTAGCGGCCCGGCATGCACTTCTTAAACACGACTTGCCGCAAGTGCTCATTCGCTGGGGGAGTGAACAAGACAGTGAACTTGACGCACAGGTAAGCGTCGTGCTGAACAAAGCGGGGGCGCTACAGAATGTCCCGCAAGCACACGATGTGTGGGCAAAAGGTTCTGTTCCCGTGGGGTATGCCAGAAGCATGTGGTATCGGCGGTACCGATATTACCTCTTTGACTTGCAGCCGGTCAGGGTGCTACGCCGGGAAATCGGGCAGGGCACAACTCTGGAAGTATCCGCTCAGGGCTCCAAAGAAGCGCGCGACGGTGCAGCCCTAGCTACACGGGCGTTACACGCCTTGCGCTTAGACTTCGGCGCGGTAGAAGCCGGCGTAGACAGCAAAGGTTCCCTGAAGGTATTGGGAGTCGACCCTGCCCCCAAAGTGACTGAACGCCTAGCTAAGGCCTACGCTGAACAGATTAGACAGCGCATACGCGAAGCGGAGTTAAGGCAGACCTTGCCCATCTTTCAGAAGGCTAATCCCCACTATCTAGATAAGGTGGTCAGTGTAGGCGCAGACCCGGAGTTCATGTTGCGCGATTGTCGCACGCGCCGACTAGTCATGGCCTCACGCTTCTTCCCCAGAGAGGGCACGGTAGGGTGCGACGCGCGCTTCGTGCGGGGAGCGGTTTCCGGATACCCTCTAGCCGAAATACGGCCTGCGCCTAGTTACTCACCGCTTCAACTCGTTGAGAACATCCGCATGGTCATGCGCAAGGCGCTGCGGTTAGCGCCCTACGCTAACATTGAGTGGCGAGCGGGCAGTATGCCTTTTGAGCAGTTCCCTGTAGGAGGCCACATTCATTTTAAGGGAGTACAGCTCTCCGGGCAGTTGCTCAGGGCTCTAGACAACTACCTAGCCGTCCCTCTGCTATTGATTGAGGAGCCAACCTCTGCGCGACGACGCAGGGAGAAATACGGTTACCTCGGGGACTTC
>CAYGHR010000052.1:6676-10314 GCA_964349715.1 uncultured Peptococcaceae bacterium | reverse complement strand
CCCTGTCGGCGTGGTATTCGATATCCTCTAGACAGGCATTAGGGAACGCATAGCCGGCATTCCTGATCAACCGAGTCAGTCGATTGTTCTTGCGGGAGAGCCACTCCGCATCTACTACTAGCCCGAAGCGCTCCTCGAAAGAGAGAACTGACACCGTATTGTCACCAAATTGTCGCCGAAATGCGTTGGCCATCACGCCGAGCTTCATGTCCTGGAGCTTTGCTATTGTGTCGTTGTCCAGCATCACTACCGCCCCTTTCCGTAGTAATCGGCTCCGCGGGTGAAGCCGAATTCGGAAGTTGCAGGCTCGCTCGGGGCTTTGTCTTGACCGGACTTCAAGATGGCTTGGATCGCCTTGTAGTTCGGACGCGGCGTATAGAACAGAGCTCTTGCGCAGGCAGTTTCTAGCCGTTCAGGAGTGTATTGGTCAGCGAGCTTCAGCAGCGCCATGCATGCTCGGTAGCCTTGTTGCTCGACCTTGCATCCGGTCAGCATCGCTTCTACCACGGTAGCGGCACTGCTGCCAATCTTGGTAGCCCAATCACGGAAGCGTTCGCCGTTCCAGATGAATTTTTGATGATTTGGCGGCATATGCGCATCGACAGTGCAGTACTGACCGCGCGGCCCATGGATACGGACATGAGAGCAGATACGACTGCCGTCAAAGAACACCTCAACCACGTTACGCGTTAGGCGCACATCAACCTTTTTCTTAATGTACTCGTAGGGAACCGAGTAATACTGCTCGTCGACAGCAATGTGGTAGTTAAATGCAACTGTGGCTATTCTCCATGTCGCTAACTCGAATGCCCGATCGGGTAACGGCAAGAGATGTATCCTTTCTTGGGCGAACAGCGTTGTACGGCTACCATCTTTCTTCTGAAAGGGCTTGTGGTTGAAGACGTGTAGCTTCTCCCGAATGACTTCATTTAGCTCGCGCAGAGAAAAGAATCGTTGTTCACGGATCGCCGCTAAGATCCAAGTCGAGATGATGCCAACAGCACTCTCGACAGCCGCTTTATCTTTTGGTGTGCACACCCGAGTGGGGATCACTGCTGTACCGTAGTGCTCCGCTAGCGCCTGATAGGCCTTGTTAAGGACAACCTCTGCAGGAGTGTTCTTGCCAATACCCGTCTTTAAGTTGTCTGGCACGAGGATGCGCGTTACGCCGCCGAAGAAGATGTAGGCATCGACATGTGCAGTTATCCATGCCTCTTGGTCTCGCGTCAGGAAAGCCTCGACGTAGCTATATCCGCTGTACGGTAGGGTAGCCACGAAAACGTAGGCATCGATGATTTCACCTGTGTCCGAATCCACGAGTGCGGCAGTTTGCCCTGCCCAGTCCACCTCCAGCAGTTCACCGGGCTTGCGATGGATGTGCATCGTTGCTTTGGTCTGCACGGCAAAGTCTCGGTAATGCTTCTTGAACTGCGTCAGTTGATAAGCGATCTCGCCACTTTCACGGCACCTTTCGCAGTACTCAAACCAAAGCAATTGCAGGGTGACACTAGGCTTTGATAGCTCCCGATGAACGTGAGCGTAGTCCGGCATCGCGTAGCCGACCTTGTCGTCTTCCTGCGGGAAAAGCCGTTCTGCCAGTTCGCGGTCTGAAAGCTCCTTTGCCGCATGCCAGTCTAGCCCTTGGGCTGTTGCACGCCGCAGAATCTTAATGACGGTCGGGCGCGAAACTCCTGCGCTAGCTGCGATCTTACTGTTGTTGAGCTCTAGGCTCTGCAACCGTAAAATCTCTCTGTAGTTGGTCATTCAATGACCTCCTTGGATGTATTTGCGTCGCTAGCGCGACACATGGATCCAATGCTACTACAGATTCACGGGTGTAAAACGATTCCGTCGTAACTGTAAACAATTAGCGACGTAAGTGTAAAAGCTCAGCGACGCTACTGTAAATTGTGGTGCGACGTATTCATTTCTTTTAACGATTTGCCTGTGTACCTGCCCTGAAAACCGCCACGGTTCAAGTCAAGTGTCCTCCGAAAAACCGCTCTGGAAACAACCAACTATTGCTACAATGCAAACCTCACAAACGCAAGAAAGCCCGCAAATAGCGGACTTTCTGACTATAAAGCAAACCATCTATTGACCTCAGAGAGTTTATCAATAGATGGTAGATTATTTGGCGGAGAGAGAGGGATTCGAACCCCCGGTCCCTTGCAGGATCACTAGTTTTCAAGACTAGCGCCATCAACCGCTCGGCCATCTCTCCGCAGCACAAAACAGTATATCAACGATGTCTGCTATCGTCAATCTGGAAATTTCGGTAATCGCGCCTGTGATTTGCCGCGTTCTTTCAATGGAATTTTACCGCGCCTCACTGCTGATGCGTTCTGCTTGCATATATGGCCTAAGAACCGCCGGCACTGTGACCGAGCCATCTTCGCTTTGGTAGTTTTCTAGCACCGCCGCGACAAGACGATCAACCGCGAGTCCCGAGCCGTTTAATGTGTGGACGTACTCTGACTTCGCGCCTGCTGCCGGCCTGTACTTGATGTTTGCCCGCCGTGCCTGGAAGTCCCGAAAATTCGAGCACGAGGAAATCTCCATGTACCGATTGTAGCTTGGCAGCCACAACTCGATGTCGTATTTTTTGGCGGCAGCAAACCCTAGGTCGCCCGTACACATCTGCACGATGCGATAAGGAATCTCCAGTAAATCGAGCACCCGGCAGGCGTCGCGCAAGAGAGTATGCAACTCCATCTCCGAAGTCTCCGGCGCGACGAACTTGACGAGCTCCACTTTGTTAAACTGATGCATGCGGATAAGACCTCGCGTGTCGCGCCCTGCGGCACCCGCCTCCGCGCGAAAGGACGGGCAGTACGCAGTGTAATACAGCGGCAACAGCGCGCCATCCAGAATCTCGTCGCGGTGCATGTTCGTAACCGGGACTTCGGCAGTTGGGTTTAAGTACAGGTCTTTTTCGGCGAGCTTAAAGGCATCATCTACGAACTTTGGAAACTGGCCCGTTCCCTGCATACAGGCGTAGCTCACAACGAGCGGCGGGAATATCTCGGTGTAGCCGTGTTCTCGCGTGTGCAGGTCGAGCATGAAGTTAATCAGGGCGCGCTCTAACCTAGCCCCTAATCCGCGGTACAGGGAAAAGCGACTTCCTGCTATCTTCCCGGCGCGCTCAAAGTCGAGGATGTTAAGCTCGATGCCGAGGTCCCAGTGCGCCTTAGGAGCCGCACTGAACTGCCGGGGTACGCCGACTCGCTTTATCTCTATGTTCTCGGTGTCGTCGGCACCTAAGGGCACGTCGCTGTCCGGCAAGTTTGGAATGCGCAGCAGCAAGGACTCGAGTTCAGTCTCAATCGCACTCACCTGTGCGTCTATGTCTTTGACTTGTTGGCCTGCCGCCTTCATTTCTTCCTGTAGCGCAGATGTGTCTTCGCCGCTTAGCCTGCGGCGGGCAATCTCCTGCGTGACGCTGTTGCGCCGCGCTTTGAGTTGCTCTACCTCCGTGATCTTTTGTCGGCGAGTTTCATCTAGTGCCTGAAACTCCGTTAACCCCGCCGTCTCGCCCTTAGCCGCCACACCTGCCGCTACTCTGGCCATATTGTTGCGGACGAATTTTGCGTCTAACATTTTGGTTCCTCCTTTGTTTGTGTGTCTGTTGTCGCTGG
>CAYGHR010000052.1:0-6576 GCA_964349715.1 uncultured Peptococcaceae bacterium | reverse complement strand
GCCACAAAGCAAAAACCCGCCCCTCATGTAAGGGGCGAGCTATCTCGCGGTACCACCCTAGTTTGCCTTGCGGCCTCTAGTGACTATAACGGGGTCACCGTCTACGCTCATCGCGTGCCGCCTTCGAAGTGGATTTCGTGCAAATTCGCCGACTAGCTCGCACCGACCGCTAGCTCTCTTTACAGGCGCTTGCATTACTTGCTTCTGCGCTGCGTTTGATTGATTTTAACATAAACAAAATTAGCGCGCAACTTGCGCAAACATGCAATGCGCGGACAAGAAAACACCGTTGGCAATACCCATGAACTAGTAGGAAAGCATGTTCTTCTCCTTGAGAAGACGGAGTAATTCATCCTCTGGAACCGTCGAAGCATAAAGCATTAGGCTGGTGGTCCGTGATTTTAGCTGTCCATTTACCTTGTAAGTGAGTTTTGGCCGCACATAGACATTGCCCTGCGTCTTGCTGATATCAACGTAGGCGTTGAAGGTTTGTTCCTGAGACGGTTTGAGGGAAAAGAAATTCTCCACCCTAAGTCTTATCTTTTCTGAGTGAACAGACAAGTCGTGCAACACAACTTCCCGGGTGGAAATATTTTTAAAAGTAGAGAAGTAGTGAAACTCCCTGCTGTACTCTCCGAAGTGCGGGGTAAAACCACTACCTCCCCTAATCTCTAAGTTCTCCTGTATTTCTTCTTCTACCTCGAAAACCCATCGCCCAAGGCTTTCTACGTATGTGTGCCGCGGCGTTTGTATCATCACCGTGAGATCATTTATAACATGCAAGCCAACTTCCCTCGGAATCAAGACAAAGTGCAGCGTGTATTGCTTAAAGTAGGGAGAGGTAACTTGGGGGATCAGCCCTCTGATAGTAACTTCCCCGATATCGAGATT
This sequence comes from uncultured Peptococcaceae bacterium, assembly GCA_964349715.1. Classification (GTDB taxonomy): domain Bacteria; phylum Bacillota; class UBA994; order UBA994; family UBA994; genus UBA994. The sequence goes on along the minus strand of CAYGHR010000052.1, from coordinate 5,685 downwards.
CTTAATAGACATCACGGAACCACCAAGTTCATCGCTGAAATCATACACGGGGATTTTGATTGAAATTTCCTCACCAGTATGGGCAAATATGTAACTCTCCCACGGATCATAGATCAGTACTCCTGTGACATCCGCGAGCGGGTGCTCATTCCTTCTAAAACTGTAAGTAGCAAAAAACGCTGACGCGATTACAGCAAGGAACACACCGACAATAATTACGACTACTCGTCGCCGTTTCATCCCTACCCCCCTTGTTCTGCTAAATACACGCTCAGAATGGATGTCGAGCAGTTGTAACTCTAAGCTGCTGCTGCTGGAACCCTCTATTACGGCATGTCCTAGTGCAGGACTCTCCACGAGAACTGCCAAGTCTTCCATCTATATGCGTACACATAAGCAAATTGATTTGTCCAATACCACTGTCCATCCAGTCTGACGGCGTTCCTCTGTGTAACCTCCCACATCTCATAAATGCCTCTGTAGATTATCTGCCACCTCTGACCAGCGGGAGGAGTAACGCTGTAAGATGCAGTCTGAGACCAGCTGGCAGTCGTGTTAAATCCGACCGAAGCGTCCAGATTCCCTTTGGTAACCCGTAATGTCCCCGAAAAAGAGTTCGACACTGTAGTAGACTGCGACAAGGTCACCGTGCCAGGCCCATCACCTATCGGCCCGTCTAGCCATGGACCAGAGACATCGTTCAGCTGCCATACGGACCATACGCGCCATTCTTCCCAATAATTATTGCCGTCTGGCGTGATTGAGCTAGGGATCTCCTCGACTGGATAGCCCTCTGTAATAGATGCCCCAACGACATTACTGAAGCAAACTAAGCTTAGTATCACTATTAATGCCCCTGCCAACCATTTGACTTTCATGCGACAATAACCCCTTTCAAAAAATTCTATTGTTAGAGAGATTTTATCAATCCCCCCCCCTTTTTGTCAATACTTTCATTTCTAAATTATGCAACTTGTTGGCGTCGGGCAAAAGTGAATGTCTGCAGCAGGGAACTTGCCGTGAGCGAAGAATACAATATACAAAACACAGTTAAGGGGGCCTATTCATGAAGAAGCTCGCCGAGCGCGCGCTTAACATTACTCCTTCCGTCACGCTCAGCATCGACGCAAAGGCCAAACAAATGGCGGCCCAGGGCATTAAGGTTGTTAATTTTGGCGTGGGCGAGCCGGATTTTGACACCCCTCCCCATATTGCCAGTGCCGGTATCGCAGCCATCGAGGCCGGGCTCACAAGGTATACGCCGGCAAGCGGCACGGAGAGGCTCCGCCAAGCTATTTGCCAGAAGCTCAGCAACGAAAACCGCCTTGCCTACAATCCGGCACAGATAGTTGTGTCTAACGGCGCGAAGCACAGCATCTATAACGCTCTGCTGGCCCTCTGCGACCCCGGCGACGAAGTCGTTGTGCCTGCTCCCTACTGGGTAAGCTACCCGGAGATGGTCAAGATGGCGGGCGGCGTGCCAAGGATTCTTGATACCCGCGAGGAGGAGGACTTCAAAGTACGTCCAGAGGAGCTTGCCAAAGCGATCACTCCCCGCACTAAGGTGTTAATCCTCAACTCACCGAGCAATCCAACCGGCATGGTGTATTCGCAAAGCGAACTTAAGGCCATCGCCGCTGTCTGTGTAGAGCATCAAGTCTATGTTATCTCCGATGAGATCTACGAAAAGCTCCTTTACGATGGGGCAGAACACGTAAGCATTGCCTCTTTCGGACCCGACATAAAGGAGCTCACCATTGTTGTCAACGGCATGTCGAAAGCCTACGCCATGACCGGTTGGCGGATTGGGTATACCGCCAGCAACTCCGGCCTAGCGGCAGCCATGGGGAGCCTGCAGAGCCACGCCACCTCTAACCCCAATTCCATCGCGCAGGCCGCCAGCGTGGAAGCGCTGTGTGGCTCGCAAGAGACCATCGGCGTCATGCTGCAGGAATTTGCTCGCCGACGCCTGCGCATGGTGGAGCTACTCAATCAACTGCCGGGCGTCTCCTGCCGCATGCCCCAAGGAGCGTTCTACGTACTGGCTAACATATCACAGCTCTTGGGTGCCTCGTATGGAGGCGAAGTAATCCTTGATGACGTTAGGCTGGCGGGGGTAATGCTGGAAAAGGCGCAAGTGGCGGTAGTCCCCGGTTCCGGTTTTGGGGCGAGCGGATACATTCGTCTCTCCTATGCGACTTCTATGGAGAATATTGAGACAGGGCTCAGTCGCATCAGGACCTTCCTAGAACCCTAAACAGACAGGGCTACGCAATGCGTAGCCCTGTGACTTTGTCTCCCCCTACAATACTACTCCGTACTGCCCAAGTAACTGGGATAGCTCGACTCGCAATTGCTTGCGCGCGCGGTAGAGCTTGCAGCGGATAGCCTCCACCGAGCAGGCCATATGCTGGGCCATTTCTTCATAGGACAACCGCTGCAGGTCCTTTTGTACGATGAGCTTCCTGTAAGCTGCCGGCAGACGGCTGAAAGCATCGTCAATACACTTGCGTACATCTTCTATTTCCCATTTTCTCTCGAGGGCGGCGACATCTAGCCACGCCGGGGGACGCAGGTTCAACAACTCGCGCAAATCCAATGTCTGCAGTGAGACGGAGGGCGCGCGTTTCTTTTTACGCAGCAAATCGACGTGGTGATTCTCCATAATCCTGAGCAGCCATGTGCTGAACGAGGCCTCGCCGCGAAACTCGCTTACGCGCGCCCATGCGCGGGTGAAAGACTCCTGCACTAGGTCTTCTGCATCTTGCCAGGAGTGCGTGAGCATAGTGGCTCTGCGCCGGGCTTGCTCCCAGTACTTGTTGACCATCTCTTCAAAGGCAGCTTTGTCGCCCCTGCGCAAGCGCTCCAGTAGTTCTGTCACAGATGTAAGTCTCCCTTCTGGGCATCCTATGCTTGGTGATGCATATGCCCCACAGACCACACGTGCAGTCCGCAATCTTTGCTTCCTTTGCACTTATCACTATTCTGTTTCTTGGGTTAAATACCTTCTTGGCATTGCCGCCCTTTGTGCAGAGCGAAGCTAGTCTTGTCTTTGCACGCGACGGCACGCTGCTTACGCGCATTTTTGTAGAGAATCGCGAGGTTATCGGCATCGCGGACGTGCCAGAGCATTTGTTGCAGGCCATTATCGCTACTGAAGATGCGCGTTTCTATCGGCACTTTGGTCTTGACCCCATCGGCATAGGAAGAGCTTTGCTGGAGGCCGCGCGCAGGCGCCGCTTTGTCGAGGGAGCAAGCACCATTACTCAGCAACTAGCGCGCAATCTCTACGACCTGCCGATGGAGCGCACCTTGCGCCGCAAGCTCAGGGAGGCGTACCTAGCGCTGTTGCTTGAGCGCCATTATACGAAGCAAGAGATTCTGGAACTCTACATCAATGAAATCTACATGGGGCATGGCACCTACGGAGTCGAGGCCGCAAGCAGACACTTCTTCAACAAGCGGACGCGCGACTTGACATTGCCTGAGGCGGCCATGCTGGCAGGGCTTATCCGCGGACCGGAATGGTATTCGCCGCGCGCTAACTTAGAACGCGCAGAGGCACGCCAAGCATGGGTCCTAGAGCGCATGGTCACCGAAGGGTATATTAGTCCACAGGAGGCGGCAGAGGCGAAGGAAGCGGAAGTTGTACTGGCTCACGCACCTCGCGCCGCCGTCGGCGGAGAACTGCTCAGGAGTTACATTAGGATCTCCCTAGAACAGCATATGCCAAACGGCAGTGCGTTAGCCGCCGTCGCCGGGCTCCGCATCTTTACGACGCTCGACCTTAAAATGCAGACCGCTGCCGAAGCCGCTCTCGCCCGCCTTTCGCACTTGACTGAAAACACGACGGACCCGCATGGCGTAGTGCAACCGCAGGGTTCTCTTGTGGCCATAGACCCGCAAACGGGAGAGATGAGAGCCATAGTGGGCGGGCGCGGCAATGCGCCGCCGGGTTTTAATCGCGCCTATGAGGCTCTACGGCCCCCGGGGTCTGCGTTTAAGCCCTTTGTCTACGCTGTCGCGCTGCAACAAGGCTTGACGCTCGCCACCCAGATTGCCTGTGAGCCAACCTCTTTTCCCCTGCCCGACGCGCCTCCCTGGACGCCCACCGATTTTGGCGGGGAATACCATGACCGCCCGCTTAGTTTACGGGAAGCGCTGGTTGTATCGTGCAACGTCGTTGCGGCGCGCCTTATCCACCAAGTTTCTCCCGCGGCGGTGGCGAGCCTAGCCAAACGCCTAGGCGTGACGACAACTCTGCGCCCGGTTCTCTCGTTAGCGCTAGGCACCTCGGAGACGACGGCGCTGACTATGGCCCAAGCCTTCGCTCCTTTTGCGAATGGTGGAAGCGTGATTGCTGGCCACAAGGACGATCCCATAGTTCGGGTGGAGACTCGCGCGGGCCGCGTTGTCAGCGAACGGCGGCCGCACATGGCGTCCGGCGCACTTGATCCCCGCATTGCCTATCTTGTGACCAACGCCCTGCAAGAGGTCATTGCCTCCCCTGTGGGCACGGGCCGGGGTGTCCGCGCTACATTCACCCGCCCTGCCGCCGGAAAAACCGGCACCTCTGAAGACATGCGGGACGCGTGGTTCGTGGGATACACGCCGCAGTTAGTAGCCGCTGTATATGTGGGTGACGACCGAAATGTAACGCTTGGGGCCACGGGCGGAGCGTTAGCCGTGCCCATCTGGGCGCAATTTATGCGGGACGCACACACAGGGCTGCCGGCAGAAGAGTTTGTGCGTCCAAATGGCCTAGAAGAGGGGACAATATGTACGGTTAGCGGCTTGCTTGCTCGCGATGCTTGCGAGCCTAATGTTCGCCGCACCGAACTATTCCTTGAGGGGACTGTCCCTGCCGAACGGTGCACGGTGCACCGCCTCGACCGCGATTGGGATTGGCGTTTTCCGTGGGACTGGTTTCGCGTTCGCTAGCGGCAAGCGACAGGCACCAAGTTAAATCTCAAGACAGAGCCCAGAGGATGCCAATACTGTTTCGCTAGAAAATGCCGCCCTAGCCTCTGCCAAGAGCTCGGCGTTGTCCCCTGCGGGAGGCAGATGCGTGAGGACTAACTTGCCAACCATCGCCTGCTCGGCCAAAACCCCGCATTCCCGCGCACTCATGTGCTGGGCGGGATTCTCGCCCTTGTTTTGCTCGGTAAAGCTTGCCTCCACCAAGAGCACATCCGCTAGCGCGGCAAACTCCACCAGACCCTCGTCCCAGGCCGTGTCCCCCGTATAGACTAAACTCCTCCCCTCTGCTTCCACACGAATGGCATAGCAGGGATAAGTATGCTTAGTGCGATAGAAGGAGAAAGACAACGCCCCCAGTCCAAAACGAAACCGCTCGTCGATGTGGTGCACGGACAAAACCTCGCGAAAGGGGATGACGGCACGCTCAACAGCAGGCTCCGCGGGGCAGTAGACCGGAAGTGCTGATGCCTTGCCGCCAGCCACGCCTAACATGCGCGCATAGCGCAACACAAGCAGATCAGAAAAGTGGTCGGCGTGCAGGTGACTTAGCACCACTGCCGCCAACTGACCGCCCCTTAGGTCGACGTATCGACCCAGCTTAGACACTACGCCGCTCCCGCAATCCAGCAACACACATGCTCCCGCGTGCGTCAGCAAGTACCCCGGACCGGCTCCGTCTACCGGTGGATAAGGAGAATGGCATCC
>CAYGHR010000051.1:0-10488 GCA_964349715.1 uncultured Peptococcaceae bacterium | reverse complement strand
CGAGCGGCAGCTTTAGCCGCGGGGATAGTGGCGATAGAGCGGCTGCACGTTACGGGGACTACTTGCCTTACCCCAAGTTCCACTGCCTTCTGGATAATGAGCTCTAGCTTGTCCCCCTTAGGTATGCCCTGCAATAGCGTCACGCCTAGAGCCGCCTCGGGATTTGGTAGCTCTTCTGTGAGCTTGACGCTGACCTCGCCCGCACTTATACCCGTAATGACGGCGCGAAAGACACGCCCCAGCGAGACGACCTCGATTACGTCGCCGACGGAGTGACGATGCACTGCTGTGAGGTGATGTGCCTCTTTGCCGGCAATGACGCCGCTGTCCGCGAGAAAAAAGCGGGGCACTAGAGCCCCCCGCCTTTGGCCACAAGTGCCACCCATTCTCCCTCAGATATAACTTCCATAACGGCAAGGCCGTGGTCAGCCATGGCAGCTTCTACCGCCGGCAGCCTTTCCTTGATGATGCCCGAGGCCACCAGCACTCCACCCCCCGCTAGGTAACGCGGGACATCGGGCAGTGCCTCCATGATGATTTTCGCAGTAAGGTTAGCGACTATCACGTCAAAGCGACCCTGAACGCGCGCGAACAAGGAGCTCTCTACCACTTCCACAATGCGCTCAAGCTGATTATGCCGCACATTCTCTCTCGCCACCGTTACGGCTATGGGGTCTACGTCGGCGGCAATTACCGTGCTTGCTCCAAGTTTCGCCGCCGCCAGCGAGAGTATGCCGGAGCCGCACCCTAAATCGAGCGTACGACACCCTGCTAGATTCAGCTTTTCTAGGAGCACTAGGCACATGACGGTGGTAGGGTGCGTGCCGGTACCAAAAGCCATGCCGGGGTCGATCTCCACGACTACTTCATGCGGGGCCGCTTCAACGCCTTCCCAAGAAGGTTTGACCACCAGCCGATCGCCGATACGCATGGGCTTAAAGTAGGCTTTCCACGCCGTAGCCCAATCCTCTTCTTGCACTTCGGACAACACAATCTCCGCCCGACCGGGGTCTAGGTTGCACTCGACCAAGGCGGCTAGCTCCAAGCGCAAACTCTCGACTAGGGCCGCGCTGCTTGGCCCCATTGGCAAATAGGCGGTAACACGCACTTCTTCGAGGGGAATGTCGGGCTCAAGGTGCGCAATATAGTCTTCGTTGTCGAGTGCCTCGCGCGAAAGCTCGCTGTCCTCCACCACGACACCGGTCGCGCCCCGGCAATACAGCATGTCAGCTACAGCCTCTTTGGCTTCTTGCGACGTGACGACCACAATCTCCATCCACTTGGTGTTCAATTTGCCACCACCTAACGCAGTACGTCCCGCACGCGGCCGAAAAAGCCCTTGTCGTCATCAAGTTGCTCGCCCATGGCCTCAGCTAACTGCTTGAGGAGCTTGCGCTCATCTGCGCTAAGCTTCTTGGGTGTATCTACGATTACCGTTATAACCACGTCGCCTCTGTAGACACTGCCAAGCTTGGCAATGCCCTTGCCCTTAATGCGCTGTACAGAGCCGCTTTGCGTACCCGGGGCGATGTCTAAATCTAATGTCTCGTCTTCGATTAGCTTTACCTGCGCCTTGCCGCCTAGGGCCGCTTTGGGGAAGGAAATATGCAGGTCTAATAGCAGGTCTGCTCCGTTGCGTCTAAACACCGGATGGGGCCGTACGCGCAGAACCACGAATAAGTCGCCCGGAGGACCACCGCGGAGGCCTGCCTCACCCTCGCCACTCATGCGTAGCCGCGTCCCTGTATCCACCCCTGCGGGTACGCGGACGGTAACTTTACGGCGCTTGCGCACCAGCCCTTTTCCGCCGCAGGATGCGCAGGGTGTAGGGATGATTTTGCCGGTTCCTTGGCAACGCTCGCAGGTGCGCACGCTGCTGATGCGTCCGAGGATAGTGTTTTGGACGAAACTAGTCTGACCTGTACCTTTGCACTGGGAGCAGACTTCCGCTTTAGTGCCCGGTTTGGCGCCGCTACCCTTACAGGTGTCACATGACTCAGTGCGCGGCACTTCCACCTCTACTTCTTTGCCGAGAGCAGCTTCAACAAAATCAAGGTCCATCTCGTACTGGAGATCCACGCCGCGCTCGGGTCCGGAGCGCTGGCGACGTCCCCCTCCGCCAAACATCATATCGAAAATGTCTTCTACGCCGCCGAAGCCACCGAAGTCACCGCTAAAACCGCCACCGAAGCCCCCCGGGCCGCCTCCCTGAGCCTGCTCAAAAGCAGCATGCCCAAAGCGGTCATACTTGGCGCGCTTATCCGCATCGCTTAGAACCTCGTAGGCTTCAGTGATCTCCTTGAATTTGTCCGCGGCGGAAGCGTCGCCTGGGTTAACATCAGGGTGGTACTGCCGGGCGAGTTTGCGATAGGCCTTCTTAATATCGCCTTCGTCAGCCGAGCGCTCTAACCCCAGCAGCTCATAGTAGTCACGTTTCACCAAGCCCTAGGTCACCCCCTAATGTTGCCCGCGCGCGTCACTTCTTGTCGACATCGTAGTCAGCGTCAAATGTCTGTCCGTCAGAGGAACCCTTGTCATCCTCCTGACCGCTTCCATCGCCTGGGTGGCTCCCGCCTGCCTGGCTGTAGAGAAGGGTGGAGAGCTCGTTCATAAGGGTAGTCAACTTTTCGGTCGCCGCGACAATCTTGCCGTGGTCATTAGAGGCTATCGCCGCGCGCACCTCCGTCACAGCTTCCTTGACAGCTTCGGCCTTGTCGGCCGGAGCTTTGTCCCCGAGGTCCTTTAGCAGCTTTTCCGCCGCGTAAGAGGACTGCTCGGCGTTGTTTTTGGCTTCGACGAGTTCCTTGCGCTTGGCGTCTTCGGCTGCGTATTTCTCGGCGTCCTTAACCATGCGCTCTATGTCTGCATCGGAAAGGCCGGTAGAGGACGTAATTGTGATGCGCTGTTCTTTGTTGGTGGCCATGTCTTTGGCCTTGACATTTACTATGCCGTTCACGTCGATGTCAAAGGAGACCTCGATTTTTGGGATCCCGCGCGGTGCCGGGGGTATGCCGTCGAGAGTGAAACGACCTAGGGTGACATTGTCCTGCGCCATGGAGCGCTCTCCCTGCAGCACGTGTATCTCTACGGAAGTCTGGCTGTCCGCGGCGGTGGAGAAGATTTGGCTCTTAGAAGTAGGGATAGTGGTGTTGCGCTCGATTAGGCGAGTCATTACGCCGCCGAGCGTTTCAATGCCTAAGGAGAGTGGTGTGACGTCAAGTAGCACGACGTTTTTCACATCGCCCGAAAGTACGCCCCCTTGAATGGCTGCGCCTAGCGCTACAACCTCGTCCGGATTGACTCCCTTATGCGGCTCCTTGCCAATAATGCGGCGCACGGCCTCTTGGACGGCGGGGATGCGCGTAGAGCCCCCTACCAGTATCACCCTATCAATCTGTGCGGGTTCTAGGCCGGCATCCTGCAACGCCCGCCGCGTCGGCCCCATAGTCAGTTCCACGAGGTCGGCAGTCAACTCGTCAAACTTTGCGCGGGTCAAGGTTATATCTAAGTGCTTCGGACCTTCTGCGTCCATAGTAATGAAGGGCAGGTTGATGTTAGTCTGCTGCAAGGTAGAAAGCTCAATCTTAGCCTTTTCCGCAGCTTCCCGCAGACGCTGCATGGCCATTTTGTCGCGGCTGAGGTCGCTACCTGTGTCGCGCTTAAACTCCTTGATCAAGAACTCCTGCACCCTGTGGTCAAAGTCGTCCCCACCCAGCTTGTTGTTGCCGGAGGTAGCCTTAACTTGGAACAGCCCTTCGCCTAACTCCAGTATAGAAACGTCAAAAGTGCCGCCGCCGAGGTCAAAGACCAGAATAGTGTGGTCCTGCCCTTTGTCTAGACCGTACGCGAGCGCGGCAGCCGTCGGTTCGTTGATAATCCTAAGCACCTCAAGCCCGGCAATGGTGCCGGCGTCCTTGGTGGCTTGGCGTTGGCTGTCTGTGAAGTAAGCCGGCACCGTAATAATAGCTTTCTCAATCGTCGTGCCGAGATAGGCTTCGGCATCCTGCTTTAGTTTGCGCAGAATCATGGCTGAGATTTCTTGCGGGGTATGTTCTTTCTTATCAATGCGCACGGTGTGATTTGTGCCCATGTGGCGTTTAATGGACGAGACTGTGCGGTCAGGATTGCTGATAGCCTGCCGCTTGGCGATGGCTCCCACCAGCAACTCCCCTGTCTTGGAGAACCCCACTACAGAGGGGGTCAGCCTTCCGCCTTCGGTATTAGGGATAATTACAGGTTCCCCGCCCTCCAGATAGGCTACCACCGAATTTGTGGTGCCAAGGTCAATCCCGATAATCTTACTCATCACTGCACCCTCCCATTGAAACTTTTACTTTGCTTGGTCTTACTACTCTGCCCTTGAAAAGATACCCGCGCTCAAGCACGGCGGTTATTGTGTTTTCGGGCTCCGGCGATTCGGCATCCTGCATGATGGCCTCGTGGTATTGCGGGTCAAAAGGACCTACCGCCGCTATCGGCTCCAGGCCAATTTTAGCTAACACTTCCTCGAGCTGCCTAGCGACCAACACAACCCCCTGCCCCCACGTGGAGTCGGGTAGAGCTGCCACAGCGCGCTGCAAGTTATCAAGCACCGGCAGGAGCTTGGTGAGGCAGTCAGCTACGGCAACCTGCCACACTTCCTCCCTTTCCCGCTGTAGGCGACGCCGCATATTCTCCATATCCGCGAGCAGGCGCAAATTGCGGGCCATGGCCTCTGCCAACTCAGCCCTAAGGACCTCTACTTCATTGTCTACCGGGGGCGTCTCTGGTATGTCTTTCACTGTCTCTTCCACTGCCTATCACCTCTTGCCCTAGCCTTCGTTATCGGTCATCTTAATGATTGTATTAATGCGCAGTATGGCCACGGCTACCTCGCCCGCAGCTTTGAGCGCGTGCAGTTTTACTAAAGTGGGGTCCACCACGCCTAGCGAAAGCATATCCGCTGCCTCCCCTGTGTCGCAGTTGATGGCCACGGAGTCACTACCTGACGAAAGCTGCAGGGCGGAAACATCCTCGACTTTCTCTAGGGGGTTAAAGCCGGCGTTATGCACAATCTGCGCCAGCGGTCGCTTTAGTGCCGCGGTAACGCAGTCTACGCCATAGGCGGCCATGCCCTTGATGGCCTCGCGCGTGCGTTCCACATCCTTAGCCAGCGCAATCTCCACTGCGCCACCGCCGGGGACATACCCCCCGCGCACAGCGGCCTGTACTGAGGAGGCCGCATCTTGGGCAATGCGCGCTCTTTCGCCTACCACTTCGGCCGTGGCGGCCCCGACCAGAATCGTAGCCATAGGCTTGCCGACGCCACCGAGGAATCTGACCTGCCTTAGGCTCTCGTCCTCGAAGCACTCGCGCGCTTCACCTAAACAGCGGGACAGTTCCTCTGTGCTTCTGCGCAGCGCAGTGCGTTTGACGGCCCTAGCTCTGGTATGGTCGCAGACCTTCTGCAGTTCGTGGGAGGGGACGCGACTGACAACAAGCACTCCTGCATCAGTTAGCATTTCCTCGGCTAGGTCGTGCATACCACGGTCAAGCAGACAGACTGTGACGCCGAGGTCGACAATCTTCCTGATGTACCCTTGGAAGTCTGCCTGCAGCTCTAGGTACTTCTTGAAGCCGGACTCGGTAGCCAAAGCCTCTTCCTCAACGCCCTCCGGTTCGAGGGCGTCGTCGAGCACGAGGATGCGGGCGTCTGTGACTTGCTTGGGCATCTGCTGGTTTAGGCGTCCCTTGCTGACGACGACACCCATGAAGACCTCGTTCCCTACGCCTTCCTCGGCGCGGATGGTGTCCGCTAACTTAAAAGAGCGCTCATTGAGTTTCTCTGCACCGATCAGGCGCGCAGCGCGTACTACCAGCGCGGCAATATCGGCGTGTTCGCGCCCGGATATGTAAGCCACCCGCTCGAGCAGCGGCGAGTCCAGCGATTCCACCGGGCGAGACCGCCCCTTAAGACTCTCCAGAGCACGTTGTATCCCGATGCGCATGCCTTCGATGACACGAGCTACCGGCACGCCGCGCACCACATGGTTGACTCCCTCGGCTACCAGTGTGCCCGCTAGGAGCGTCGCAGTAGTAGTGCCATCGCCGACCTCCTCCTGTTGCGCCTTAGCCACCTTAATTAGCATACGCGCCGCAGGATGGCTGACCTGCATCCTCTCTAGTATGGTTACGCCGGCATTTGTGACCACGACCTCGCCAAAGCGGTCGACAAGCATTGTGTCTAGCCCCTTCGGTCCCATGGTTCCTTCGACGGCTGACGCAATGGCCGCAATGGCGGCACTATTGGTCAACAGGGCGGCATGTTTTTGCTCGCCTTCGGGACTTGGGTTATGCGCTTTCAACACCTTACCCCCCATGCTACCTTAAGATTGGCTAACTAGCTTAGCGACGTAGTTTAGGAGCGCGATTACACGGGCGTACTCCATTCGTGTCGGTCCTAACACACTGATGTGACCCCGCTCGCCGCCGCTAAGCCTATAGGTTGCCGTTATGAGCGAGCAGTCGCGCAGCGCCTCCACAGCGTTCTCGGCCCCGATACTGACCGACGCACTAGCGCCTTGAGCGGCTGTCACCAATCGCAAGACCAAATCGTGCTCGTCTAACACGCGCATGATGGCCCTGAGCTTAGCGATATCCCTAAATTCAGGCTGGTTAAAGATGTTGGTCGCCCCACCTAGTACGACCCGGTCACCCTCACTGCGACTGAGGCCGGCAATCAGTGAATCGATAGCCTGCTCGACCGCCTGCGCGCCGGCGTGAAATTGCCCCGCATAGGCCTCAAAGTTCATGGCCTTAAGCTTGCTCAAAGGAGTTCCGGCGTAATGGAAATTGACGTAGTTGCAGAAAGCCAATAAGTCGTACATGTCAAGGCCATGCGGAAGCGCAAGCACTTCATTGGCTATCATACCTGTGTCTAGGACAAGCATCAGGACAGCCCTGTTTTCGTCGAGCGGAATTGCCTGCATGAGCTTCAGCCGCGCTTGATGCGGCTGCTGTCCGACGACGATGGATGTGTAGTTAGTGAGGGACGATACAAGACGGGCTAACGCGTCGAGTATCATCTGTTGTCCACGCAAAATACTGCCAAGTTGGCGCTTGACAATCTCCGCATCCACTGCGGTCAGCGCAGGTATCTCTTCCATCGCATCTACGTAAAACCTATATCCGCGGTCAGAGGGGATGCGCCCGGCTGAAGTATGTGGTTGCGCCAGAAACCCAAGCTCTTCGAGGTCTGCCATTTCGTTGCGAATAGTGGCAGGACTGACACCTAAGGCGTGTCGCTTGGCTATGGTCCTCGACCCGATTGGCTCTGCGGTCAGAATGTAGTCCTGCACAATCGCAAAGAGAACCTGTCGCTTGCGCGCATCTAACATCTACAGACACCGCCTTTCTGCGTTAGCACTCGTTAGGGTTGAGTGCTAACACCTACAGCACAAAAATACCACCGCGCGTTAGCCCTTGTCAAGCCCCGCCCGTCTACGCCAAAAACTCCATCTGGACCCGATTGGCAAGCGGGAAGCCGCGCTCAGTTAGGCGCAGCGTCTCGGCGGTAACCTCCAACAGACCTTGCGCGACAAGCCGAGAGATGACTTGACTGAAGACCTCCACACAGTCACACCCAAACCGCCGGGAAAAGCGTTCCCGGTTGACTCCTTCTCTTAACATACGCAGTCCTAACATCATAGTTTCGCCCATTTCGGCGGGCCCCGTTAGCATTTCACAGGTTACTATGGGTAACCGCCCTGCATTTAATAGACTCCGAAAGCGTCCGAGGTCGGCCATGTTGCTAAAGCGCCTCTTGTCTATGTAGCTTGACGCTGCGGGCCCTAGCCCGATGTACTCCTCGTTTCGCCAGTAGATAGTATTATGCTCGCTTTCGTACCCCGCGGCGGCGAAGTTGCTGAGCTCATAGTGAGCAAAGCCGCGCGAGGCCAGATAGTCCCGCCCGGCAAGCATCATGTCGGCCACCTCGTCCTCCGGGGGCAGGAAAAGGTTGCCCCGGGCTACTTCTAGGGCTAGGGGGGTGTGCGGTTCAAGTTGCAGGCCATAGCAGGAGACATGTTGCGCACCTGCCGCTACTATGGTCTGCAGGGTACTCAAATGCTCGTCAAGGGTCTGCCCCGGGAAGCCGTACAAGGCATCGACACTGTAGTTGCCAAAACCCGCGCTGCCGATGTTCTCACTCAAGCGCATAAAGTCGTCAACGGTATGCGTGCGCTGCAGTAAGCGCAAATGGCGCGGCTCCGCTGTCTGCAAGCCTACGCTAAGGCGTGTGACGCCGAGGCTTTTCAACCCGCGCAAAAAATCTAATCCCAAGCGATTGGGGTTCATTTCAAAGGTCACTTCGCTGCTAGGTCCCCACGTAAAAAAGCGATTGCACTCCCCAAGGATAGTCCCTACTTGCCTAAGGGACAGGCTACTCGGTGTGCCCCCGCCAAAGTACACGGTATTGACTGGCCCTCCCCATACTTCTCCCTTAAGCCTTATCTCTTTGACTAGCGCCTCTAGGTACTGCACAACGACCTCCTCGGTTGCCGGCACGGAATAGAAGTCGCAGTACAAGCACTTGGAGGCACACAGGGGGACGTGGATGTAGAGGCCGCGGCTTTTCACTCGTCTACCTTTAGTATCGCCATGAATGCTTCTTGTGGAATCTCTACGCTTCCCACCTGCTTCATGCGCTTCTTGCCCTCTTTTTGCTTTTCTAGGAGCTTGCGCTTGCGCGTAATGTCGCCCCCGTAGCATTTCGCCAGCACGTCCTTGCGCATGGCCTTGACCGTTTCCCGCGCAATTATCTTAGCGCCAACCGCCGCTTGGATGGGGATATCAAACATCTGGCGTGGGATAATCTTGCGCAGTTTCTCCGTGAGGCCCCTGCCCTTTTGTTGCGCTCTATCGGCGTGCACAATACAGGAGAGCGCGTCAACAGGCTCGCCGTTAAGCAACACGTCAAGCTTGACGAGGTCGGCCTCGCGGTAGCCAATCACCTCGTAGTCAAGCGAAGCATAGCCGCGCGAACGCGACTTAAGCTGGTCAAAGTAGTCGTAAAGTATCTCTGAGAGCGGGAGCTCGTAGGTAATGACGACACGTGTGGTGTCTAGGTACTCCATGTTCTTGAAAGTGCCGCGCCGTTCTTGGCAGAGCTCCATCATCGTGCCGATGTACTCCTCCGGCACAATAATCGAGGCCTTGACATAAGGCTCGTACATCATCTCGATTTTGTTGCTCGGCGGCAGATGGGCGGGGTTGTCAATAAAGAGCTCCTCGTTCGATGTGGTCAGCACGCGATACAGCGTATTAGGCGCGGTGGTCACAAGGTCCAGCTCGTACTCGCGCTCGAGCCGCTCCTGAATCACTTCCATGTGCAGCAACCCCAAGAAGCCGCAGCGGAAGCCAAAGCCGAGCGCATCAGAAGTCTCGGGCTCATAGATGAGGGACGAGTCATTGAGTTTAAGCTTGTCTAGCGCGTCGCGCAGCTCCTCGTACTGGTTGTTCTCACTGGGGTACAAGCCGCAGAAGACCATGGGGGTAATCTTGCGGTACCCAGGCAGAGCGCGCGGCGCAGGGTTGGCCGCACCGGTAATGGTATCGCCGACGCGAGTGTCTTTAACGTTCTTGATGCCGGCAATGCAGTAACCGACCATGCCGGGTGTAAGGGCAGGAACAGGCAAACGCGGCGGCGTGAATACCCCCACGTCGTCGATTTCGTGTTCGCGCTCAGTCGCCATCATGCGGATTTTCTGCCCGCGAGTCATCGACCCGTTAACCACCCGCACGTAGCTTACGACTCCGCGGTAAGTGTCATAGTGCGAATCGAAAATCAGGGCCTGTAGCGGAGCGTTAATGTCGCCCTGCGGGGCCGGGACTTCGCGCACGACGGCTTCGAGAATCTCGTCTATCCCGATACCCTCTTTGGCCGAACACAGGATGGCGTTGTCCGTAGGCAAGCCAATCACGTCTTCAATCTCCCGCCGCACGCGTTCTGGGTCGGCGGAAGGCAGGTCGATTTTATTAATTACCGGGATGATCGTCAAATTGCTGTCGAGCGCAAGGTACACATTGGCTAATGTCTGCGCTTCAATCCCCTGTACCGCGTCAACGACTAACAGCGCGCCCTCGCAGGCGGCGAGAGAGCGGGAGACTTCATAAGAGAAGTCTACATGCCCGGGAGTGTCGATTAAGTTAAGGGTGTACTCCTCACCGTCTTTAGCATGGTAAACAAGCCGCACGGCCTGCAGCTTAATCGTAATACCCCTCTCCCGCTCGAGGTCCATGTTGTCGAGCACTTGCTCCTGCATATCGCGCTCGGACATCGTGCCGGTGAACTCAATGAGGCGGTCGGCTAGGGTAGACTTGCCATGGTCAATGTGGGCAATAATACAGAAATTGCGTATGCGGTCCTGCAATTCGCTTCTCCTCACGCAACAAAATAACGCGCACGCCTGCGCTCTGCAGTATTATACCACATTGCGGCAGGTCATGCGC
>CAYGHR010000050.1:0-10742 GCA_964349715.1 uncultured Peptococcaceae bacterium | reverse complement strand
GAGCCGACGAGCGGTTACAATTGGGATGACGCAAAATGCGCAGGAAAGGGTGTTAGAGAAATGGCTTTAAGTCAAAACTGGGACCTCGAGTCGCTTTTCCCGGGAGGCAGCAGTTCACAAGCGTACATAGCTTACTTGGACACGCTGGATGAGGCCATAAAGTCACTGCTCGCCGAGACTTCCGGCCCCCCTCCCCAAACGGCGGAGACATGGGCAACGCTTCTGTCGCACGTGCAATCCTTAGCCAAAAAAGTGCGACACGCCGGCGCCTTCGTGGGCTGTCTAACGGCGCAAAACGTCAAAGACGAGCAGGCCAAGCTCCTAGCCGGCAGAATGAGGGTGATTGGTGCGGCGTACGCCTCCGCGCTCACTTACCTCGACAAACACATCGTGGGCATGAGTGAGGAGGAGTGGCTGGCACTCGCCGGGGATTACTCGCTGGCTGCGATTCGCTTCAACCTAGAGGAGCGGCGCCGTCGCGCCAAGGAGAAGATGCCCACGGCACAAGAGACTCTCGTCAACGACCTGTCGATTGACGGCTACCACGGATGGTCAACCCTGTATGACACGGTAGTCGGTCGCATGTCCATTGCCATTGACGAGAACGGCAAGACAGTGCGCTTGTCCCCCGGGCAGGCAGAGAACAAAATGAAGAGTCCAAACCGCGAGCTGCGCGAGCACATCTTTGAGCGTTGGGAAGAAGCTTGGGCTAACGAGGCCGACTTCTGCGCCTTGGCTTTAAACAACCTAGCCGGGTTTAGGCTGAACCTCTATAAACATCGCGGCTGGTCAGACGTCGCCTATGAGCCGCTAGACTACAACCGCATGCAGCCTGCCACGCTCGCGGCGATGTGGGCGGCCATTGATGCCAACAAAGGGCGCCTAGTAAAGTTCCTAAAGCGCAAGCAGGAGCTCTTGGGCACTGACAAGTTAGACTGGCACGATGTAAATGCACCCGTAGGTTCGTCCGGCAGCCACATGAGCTTTGACGCCGCCGCCGACTTTATTGTCGAGCAGTTCCGCCGCTTTAACCCGGCAATGGCGGACTTTACGGCCAAGTGCTTCAACGAGGGGTGGATTGAGGCGGAAGACCGCCCCGGCAAACGCCCGGGAGCTTTCTGCACCACCTTCCCGGAAAAACAGGAAAGCCGCGTCTTTATGACGTTCTCGGGCACAATGGGTAATGTTACGACCTTAGCGCATGAACTAGGCCACGCCTACCACCAGTCGGTCATGAACGAGCTTCCGCCTTTCGCGCAGCAGTACGCCATGAACGTAGCGGAAACTGCCTCTACTTTTGCCGAGGTAGCGGTAGGCGACGCCGCTCTGGCTCTCGCTAGCTCGCAGGCTGAGAAGATTACGCTGATGGAAGACAAGCTGCAACGCGCGGCTACACTGCTAATGAACATCCAGGCGCGTTATCTCTTTGAAACACGATTCTACGAGGAGCGCAAGCTAGGTGTAGTCAGCAAGCAGCGCTTAAATGAGTTGATGGTTAAGGCACAGAGTGAAGCCTTTGCAGATTCCTTGAGCCGGTATCACCCTCACTTCTGGGCGGCGAAGCTCCACTTCTTTAACACCGGCGTCCCCTTCTACAACTTCCCCTACACTTTCGGTTACCTGTTTGCAACCGGCGTATATGCGCAGGCGATGAAAGAAGGCCCCTCGTTTGCCAAGAAGTATGACGATCTTCTGCGCGATACCGGCCGCATGCGCACCGAGGACCTAGCGCTGCGTCATCTCGGCGTGGATATTACGCAGCAGGACTTCTGGCAGTCAGCTATTGACTCGGCGTTAGCGGAACTAGACGAGTTTCTCGCCTTAACCGCAAAGGGTTAACTTATTCTACGGCGTGAGCCGTATGCGTCTTAAGCTCAGTGTGCCGTTGGCCAAAGTCTCGACGCCCTGCACCGTGCGCAAGTGCGCGGCCTCACGCACAGGGGTAAACAGAAACAGCCACGGCGCATCGGCAACGACCATCTCTTGAAGCTCGGTAAACTCCTTTAGAGCGGCGGACATTTGGGGTGTAGCACGCGCCCTAAATAGCCGCTCTTCTGTCTGTCGCGCAAAATGCGTAGCTAGTACCTCGAACACTTCGCCTGAATAGGGCCGCCAGTGCAGCAGCCACATATCCGGGGCCTGCCCGGCGTCAAGGCGCGCCAGCAAATCTCCTTCAGGTAACGCAACGACCTCGACAGTGATACCTGCAGCAGCCAAGTCGGACTGAATCGCTGTGGCTAACGCCTTAGTCTGCGCCCGGTCAGCCACGTAAAGCTCTAGTGGGGCCAGCTGCGAAAAGTTAGCCGCGTCCAACAGGTTGCGCGCGCGCTCAGGGTTGTAAGTAAAGACTTCGGTGGGCGTGTAGCCAAAAATGGCGGGTGATACGGGTGAAGCTAGGGGCAGGCCTTGCATATTCGCCGCCGCCATCAGGCGTTCCCTGTCGACCGCGTAGTTCATGGCTCGCCTTACCCGGACGTCGCCAAGCTCTCGCCGCGTTAGATTTAGACCCACGAAATACACTTGCGAGAGCGACAGGTCAACGGTCTGACTCCCCGCACCTTGTAGCAGTTCTGCACTGGGTGCCGGGAAAGCCACGTGCGCTTCGCCACGCCTAAGCATATCGGCGCGCTCTTTAACGTCGGGGATGAAAAGGAACCTCAGTCGCGTGTCCGGCTTAGCGCTGCTATCCCAGTAGTAGGAGTTAGGTTCAAGCTCTACATACCGCCTGCCGTGCCAGAGGATAAGGCGGAAAGGGCCGGTGCCTACGGCCGTATGCGTAAGATTGTGCAGGGGGTCGCGCGCCCGCTTATCGAGTTCGCGCGCCGACTTAATGCCGGCTGCGGGGTGAGCGAAGTAATAGGCTAAAGCGTAATCCGCGCGGTTAGCGGTAAAGGTGATGGAGTGTGCGTCGTGGACCGTAATGGAGTCAACAAAGTCAAAGAGATAGCGGCGAGCCATCTCGTTACGAGAGTCTAGCAGAAACTCGAAGTTCTGTTTGACAGCTGCGGCGTCAAAGGGCGAGCCGTCGTGAAACCTGACCCCTTTGCGAAGCGCAAACGTAATGGCGCGCCCGTCCTCCCGGACAGCAAAGCTCTCCGCTAACTTAGGCACCAGAGTGTTGTTCTCGCCGAGGGCAAGCAACCCCTCGAAGATGACTTGTTGCACTACGGGGGATATGTGATCGACCGCATTAAAAGGGTCGAGCGTAATCGGCTCGGCCTCTATGGCAACCACAATCTCTTGCGCGGCGGGCCGCAACACCACTAACCAAACCAAGGGGGCGACAAGCAAGACAACCCCCACTGCGACTGCAATTAACCGTTTCATTGGCACCTGCCCTTTCCGGTTGACGGACTCACTGCATACGAGCATATGTAGTCTATTCTCTGTGCCATGGCTTAGCTCCTGCCGCACTCATATCACTTTTGGCAGGCACATATACTTAGGCGACGAAACACAGGAGGTTGGCAGTCAATGGTAAGGCGCTTAGTGTTGTGCTTGCTGACCATACCTCTTGCCTTAGCTTGGTATGGGGCCATGGCAACCCATAGGCCGCACTTAGCGGCGGCTACTCCCCCCGCAGCAGGGGACATGCGCCTCCTCATCGACACGGACAGGAGAACGCTCACTGTCCTGGTTGATGGCGAACCGTGGCGGACACTTCCTTGTGCGGTAGGTAAGACGCTGACGCGGACACCCGTGGGCGAATGGACAATAGTGGACAAGAGCACTGACTGGGGGGGCGGCTTTGGCACGCGGTGGCTCGGGCTGAATGTGCCGTGGGGTATCTACGGCATTCACGGCACTAACAAACCATCCACTATCGGCACGGCGGCCAGCGCGGGGTGCATCCGCATGCAAAACCGCGACGTTGAATGGCTGTATTCAGTTGCGAAAATCGGTACGAGAGTAACCGTGGTCGGCACACGTCAGAAAGTTGCGGTACAAAGGCCACTGCGTCGGGGTCAGACCGGCAAAGAAGTGTTGGAGCTTCAATTCGCCCTGCGGCACGCAGGATTCCCGATTGACCCGGTAGACGGTCGCTTTGGCAGCCAAACAGAACAGGCGGTCAAGGCAGTGCAAGACCTTTATGGCCTGCCGACAACCGGCAGAGCCGACAAGAATGTCCTGTCCCTCCTCGGCCTGCTACAGGCACACGGGAAATGATAGTGCTAAGGCGGGCCGCTATGCTTATAGCTGTAGCAGTTCTACTGGGTCTGGTGCTAAGTTCGGCGCGGGGGGCCTTGAATGTGCCGCTCCGAGTAGATCCAAACGCTAGGCTTGACCCAAAGGAGACGTACCACGTCAGCATGTGGGTTTCCGTCCCCCCCATTCCCCGGAGCGAATTGTTCGTGCAGGCTATAGAACAACTCATCGCGGACTTCACCGGTCATTGGAGCAATGTAGTCGTCACCACAACATTCACGCCGGAGCACCTTCTGCAGGATACCTTGCGCGAAGCGCTAAGGCAGGGCGAGCCGCCGGATGTGCTCGTTAACTCCACCTGTTCGCGCGCCGACCACGGCCTGTTGCAGGTGCCCCTAAGTATCTACTTGAGTCCCGAGGAAAAGGAACGCTTACCGCCTGCTATCCTGGCTCAGCTTTCCGTTCGGGGGGTGCTGACTAGGCTTCCCCTTGGCTACACTTTCCGCGTCTTTGCCGCTAACGGCGCCCTGTTGCGGGCAGCAGGGATAGACAGCGAGAGATACGTGCGCGACGCCTGGGATTGGGACGAGTTTTTCGCCGTGGTGGCGGCGCTTAACCACGGCGGCACACGCGGGTTGGTGTTGACCAACGCACATCTGCCCCTGCTTAGGTCCGTAGCGGCCACACTAGGAAGGCCCACCACTCTTAGCGAACTGCAGGCCATGGGGGAAATAGCGCAGAGACTAGGGGCAAGCCTTGGTACGGGCAACGCAGTACAGGCTGATGAAGACGCGTTAGCGCGATTCCTGCAAGGTCGGGCCGGGCTCATCGGCCCCCTTAACCCCGAACTCACCCGCTGGCTGCTCCTAACTGCACAAAAAAAGGGGCTGTCGCCCCTGCTTTTGCCTATACCGTTTCTCGGGCCATCCCCGACAGTTGACCTAGCCGCCGTGAGTGTCGCGTTGTTTAGGCAAGCTACCTTCCGCGGGCATCGCCACACCCGCGCGGCGGCAGAGTTGGCTATGCACCTAGGTAAGCATGCGGGACCGGTGTATAGCACCTATCTGGCACTACTTACGGACGGCGCGCAAGTCCTTCCGCACCTAAATCTCGCGGCAGTGGAGGCAGCCTATGCCAACCTATCCCTAGCTCCTGCGGCTCCCTACTGCACCGATTGGGAAACCGTGGTCCCTGTTTGGCTCCGCTTATTGGCGGGAGAGCTCTCCCCGCGCGAGTTCGCGGCTCTAGCCTACGCGACCCTGAGCGACTTGGAGAAGCCGTAGGGGATGTGCTATACTTCCCTTATCCCCCTCTCTGGGATGAATAAGGAGGAAGTGCCGACATGTCACTACACCCACACCCGCAAAGCAAGAGCGTCATCAATCGTCTGGCCCGCATCGCCGGCCACGTCGAGGCCATCAAGCGCATGGCAGAAGAAGGGCGCGAATGCAGCGAACTGCTAGTACAAATTTCCGCGGTTACCTCTGCTCTCAATGGCGTCGGGAAAGTCGTACTGGAAGACCACATCAGCCAATGCTTGGTAGACGGCAGCAGCCCCGAACAGCGTGAGGTGATAAGTAAGCTGCATGATGCCATAGACAAATACCTAGGCACCAACTCGCGCCGCTGGGAGAATGCGCATTAGCGGCTGCGCGTCATCGCCCTAGCTCCCCTCAAACTCCTGCATCTCAACCGCGAATTTGACAGGGCGATTGTTGGCTAAGTAGCGCTTGATGATCTGATGGCGATTCTCAGTTTTAAGTTCCGGGTGGGGTGGTGGAGACATAACCACCATGAATTTGGCTACCTTGTCGCCTACATTTTTGACAATGTAGGGGCCAGCGAATTCGAGCGGAACTAGGAAGGCTGTTTCCGGCTTGATCGTGAACTTCTCGTCGTTTGCGGTAAGCTCTAGTTCTCCCGCCAACATAAACACAGCGCGCTCTAGCTTCTCTGCGTCCTTTTCTCTTTGCGACCCCATCGTCATTTCGACTCCCGGCAACAAGTAGGTGACATTCATATAGATGTGTTTGCCGTACAATAGGGGCCTGTACCACTCCGGTTTATGATAGAGTCCTTCAATGTCCCGCAACTTCTCGATTTGTCTCTTTACCATGTTCTTCTTCCTTTCTCACGTGGGTTATTGCTTCAAGGAACGCAGCTTCAGCGAATCCACGAAGTGGCAGGCAACAAAGTGCGATCCGCCCACATTGCGGTACAGGGGCGTTTCTGCTCTGCAAACTTCCTTCATATAGTGGCAACGTGGGTGGAAACTACACCCTGACGGCGGTCTACTAGGGCTCGGTACATCTCCCGCAAGTTCGATTAGGTCGGCTCTGTAGCCGGGATCCGGAACAGGAATAGCGGACAGCAGCGCTTCGGTGTAGGGATGCCTCGGGTGTGCAAACAGCTCTTCCGTATCGGCTAATTCCACAATCCTCCCAAGATACATCACCGCAACGCGGTTGCTGATGTGCTTCACCACCGAAAGATTGTGGGCGACAAAGAGATAGGTTAGTCCATACTCCTGCTGCAAGTCCTCGAGCAAATTCAACACTTGCGCCTGAACGGAGACGTCAAGCGCGGAGACCGGTTCATCGGCCACAATCAAGCGCGGACCCAGTGCTAAAGCGCGGGCGATACCAATCCTCTGCCGTTGACCCCCAGAAAACTCATGCGGGTAGTGCTTCATGTAGTGCGCTCGCAGCCCGACGTCACCTAACAGCTTGGCAACGCGGTCCTGTAGCTCGCTGCCGCGCGCCACACCGTGAATAGCGAGCGGTTCTCCTACGATTGCTCCCACTGTCATCCGTGGGTTCAGGGAGGAGTAGGGGTCTTGGAATATTATCTGCATTTCTCGTCGCAGCGCTTTCATCTCGCGCCGCGAGGCTTTTGTGACCTCTACCATCTTTGGCGGTTCACCAGAAGTGGAGAGCACTCTGCTGCGGAACGAAACGCTGCCTGCAGTAGGCTCCAGCAAGCGCAGGATTGACTTCCCCAGTGTGGTCTTACCACACCCGCTCTCGCCTACCAGCCCCAAAGTCTCTCCATCCTTAACATAAAGACTGACCCCGTCAACAGACTTTACGGTTACCGATTCGCTCCTAAACATCCCTTGCTGTACGGCAAAGTGCTTTTTCAAACCGCTTACTTCTAACAACATATCCCCGGACTGCATCATCTTCGCCTCCCCTCACTCAGTATAAGAAGCAGGCAGCGTGGTGCCCGGGGGCGACTTCCCTTAAGGGCGGATTCTCGTGCCTACAGCGTTCCAGAGCTAGCCGACACCGGGGTTGGAACCTACATCCAAGAGGCAGGGCAAGTGGGTCCGGCACTGTCCCTTCAATTGGTATAAGGCGGTGTTGCTTGGTGGCCAGAGAAGGGATAGAACTCATCAGTCCTTGGGTATAAGGGTGTTTGGTTTGATAGAAAATGTCGGCAACGCTCGCCTTTTCTACGATTCTGCCACAGTACATAACCATGACATCGTCCGCCATAGCGGCAATAACGCCCAAGTCATGTGTAATCAGCATCATGGCCATCTCGAATTTCTGGCGCAATGCTCTAATTTACTGGAGCACTTGCGCCTGAATCGTCACGTCTAGCGCTGTGGTTGGCTCATCCGCAATCAGGAGCGAGAGACGACAAACTAACGCCATGGCCATCATGACCCTTTGGCGCATTCCCCCCGAAAGCTGGTGTGGATACTGGTCAATCCGCTCTTCCGGCATGGGAATTTCCACTGCCCTGAGCATTTCAATGGTCTTTTGTCTGGCCTACTTTTGCGCAACTTTTTGATGCAGCATGACCGCTTCCATAATCTGAAACCCAACTGTGTAGACTGGGTTTAAGGAAGTCATGGGCTCTTGAAAGATCATGGCAATTTCTTTCCCACGAATAGAGCGATAGACTTCGCCCTTGGGATTTAGTTTGGCTAGGTCGATAACCTTGTCTGCGCGGTGATACAGCATTTCTCCTGCAGTTACTGCCCCTGCCGGTCCCTGAATCAGCCCCATGATCGAAAGGGCAGTTACCGATTTGCCGCATCCGCTCTCGCCGACGACTCCTAGCACTCGCCTAGGTTCGATGGAGAAGCTAACGCCGTCAACGGCTCGCACCACGCCCTCACCTGTGGTAAATTGCGTCTTGAGGTTATTGACTTGAACTAAGGGGCTCACGCTGTCACCTTCCTCGCTGAATCATCTCTTCCATTTCGGTGGGAGACTTTGGCATGCGCTTGTTTTGCACGTATATCTCTATGAGTTCTGCACGCGTATAAACCGGATGTTCCGGATGTGGCGGCGGAGACATTGCCACCATGAAACTTACCGTTTCCTTGGTGTTGTTTTTAACGACAAATGGCAGCCCGGGCGCGAGCGGTACAACAAAAACTGTGTGTGGCTCTAGAGTTACGGTGTCCTCGCCATGTGTAACCTCAATCGTACCACTCATCGTATACACAACCCGCTCTAGCAGCTCTTCCTCTTTTTCTCTTGCCGAGCCCATTACAAATTCTACCCCCGGCAGTAAATAGGTCATGTTCATGTAAATGTTCTTGCCAAAAGCTAAGGGCCGGTACCACTCGGGACGATGATCAAACCCTTCGACTTCGTTGACTTTGACAAACAGTTCTTTTGACATGTTACAAGTCACTCCTTCATACTTCCTGTTGGATTAGCTATGAGTTGCTCCATTTCCTCTGGAGTTCTTACAGCACGGTTGTTTGCCTTGTAGCGGGCCAACATTTCCTCACGCCGCTTAATCTTAAGCTCTGGGTGTGGCGGTGGTGAGTAACATACTAGATAACTGGCTACTTCTGACCCGTTGTTCTTAACCACAAATGGCGAAGCGGGGACGAGTGGCACCACAAAGGCAGTGTGCGGGCTTACAACTACGGTTTCTCCGGCATGGGTGACTTCAATTGTTCCGGTCATGGTATAGATAACACGTTCCAGACGTTCTGTGCCTTCTAGGTATTTCTGGGAACCCATGACCAACTCTACCCCCGGCAACAGGTAAGTTGTATCCATGTAGATGTTTTCGCCATACGCTAATGGCCTGTACCAATCGGGACGGTGATAGAACCCCTCTACCTCCTTAAGCTTGACGAACATTTCCTTGCCCATTCCTTAGTCACTCCTTCTCATCCTTGTCTCCCCTGAAAGTCTCCGCATGTCTTCGGTATCTGTCCCTAGCTAGCTAGAACCTCTTTGCTCCGCACGGCGCGGATCGAGTGCATCCCGCAGACCATCACCTACAAGGTTAAAGGCTAAAACCACCAGCATAATGGCTAGCCCCGGGTAGATGGCCAGATGTGGAGACCGAAGCAAGTAGGGTCTCGCCTCGCTCAGCATTGAGCCCCACTCCGGTGTTGGGGGCTGTGCGCCTAGCCCTAAGAAACTCAAGCCGGCTGCAGCCAAGATAATACCTCCCATGCCTAGGGTCGCCATCACCACTATCGGTGAAAAACAATTGGGTACAATATGGCGCGTTATGATCACCAAATCGCTCGCGCCGCTGGCACGGGCCGCCTCCACATAGTCCTTCTGTTTCACGGCCAAGACCTGCCCGCGCATAACTCTACAGTAGCTCGGCCACCCTGTCATAGCCAATGCAACCATGGCGTTGAACAGACCAGGCCCTAGCATCCCGGCAATAGCCATGGCTAAGATTAGTCCGGGGAAGGTCAAGACCACATCGGTGATCTGGCTAATGACGCGGTCAGTGGCCCCACCGTAATACCCTGCCAAACTGCCTAGCGTACACCCGGTCACCGATACAATGCTCACCACGAACATCCCGGTTAACAGCGAGATCCGGGTTCCGTGAATGATGCGACTCAGTATGTCCCTACCAAGCAAATCGGTGCCCAGCCAATGGCTCGCACTAGGAGGCCGGAGCGAGTTCCTTAGATTCTGCTGTAGTGGATCGTATGGCGCGATAAATGGGGCAAACAGCGCTGACAACACAAACAAGGCAATGACTACCAGCCCGACTCTTGCTAGCTTATCTTTAAGTAGACGTCGTACTCCCTTGAGCATAAACTGCACACTCCTCCGCTGACCTAAAGACTAGTACCGTATACGCGGGTCAAGGTAGACATACAAGATGTCGACTAAGGTGTTCGCAGTGGTAATGGTCACGGCAAACATGAAAGTAACCCCTTGAACTACAACAAAGTCGCGTGCAAAGATAGCGTTAACCATCATCCGCCCCATGCCTGGCCAAGCAAAGACAGTCTCCACTATCCCACTACCGCCAAGGGCAAAACCTAAAAGCAACCCGAGAATAGTAATAACAGGTATCATGGCGCATTTTAGGGCGTGCACCCATACTACTACACGCTCACTCAGTCCTTTAGCGCGCGCGGTACGGATAAAGTCTTCCTTGAGAACATCTAACATGCTTGACCTGATGAGCCTAGCAGAAAGTGCCGCCATACCTGTTCCCACAGTGAGAGCGGGCAGTATTAAATGGCGTAGTTCTCCGTAACCAAACACCGGCAACCACCTAAGTTGCAGGCCAAACAGCAACATCAAAAGCTGGGAACGGGATTCTATTGCGGATAAGCAAAGTATGGGCGTCCTGCACTTCGA
>CAYGHR010000049.1:9046-11059 GCA_964349715.1 uncultured Peptococcaceae bacterium | reverse complement strand
GGAGCGGTATGACCATATCATTTCACCACCACTTCCGTAACGGCGACATGTTAGTCAACATGGTGGTGGACGAAATCGCCGCCCTCGGCATTAAAGACTTGACCCTTGCGCCTAGTTCACTGCAGAGCATCCATCAGGCCCTCATTCCCCATATCCGTAGCGGCGTAGTATCCGCCATCACTACCAGTGGGTTAAGGGGTGAGTTAGCCGAAGTCCTAACGCGCGAATCGCTACTCAAATCCCCGGTGCTCGTGCGCTCACACGGCGGTCGCGCACGCGCCATCGAGGCAGGGGAGTTAAAAATTGACGTGGCTTTCCTCGGAGCCTCTGCCGCAGACGTGTACGGCAATATGAACGGCATCCATGGTCCGGCGGCGTGCGGCTCACTCGGCTACGCGATGGTAGATGCACAGTATGCTAACTGCGTGGTAGCTGTGACGGACAATATCGTCCCGTATCCGGCGTTGCCCATAAGCATTCCGCAAACGCAAGTAGACTTCGTGGTGCAGGTAGAACAGGTGGGCGACCCCAAGGGGATTATGACGGGGGCGACGCGCCTCACGCGCGACCCGCTCGAGCTTTACATCGCCGCACAAGCTACGCGCGTTATTCAGGCCTCGGGGTACTTCCGTGAAGGATTCTCATTTCAGGCAGGCACAGGCGGAGCATCGCTTGCGGTAGCAAAGTTCCTAAAGGAGAAAATGGCCGAGACAGGACTGCGGGGGGGGTTTTCCACCGGAGGCAGTACGGGGTACATCTGCGAAATGCTACAGGAAGGCTACTTCTCAGCCATTCTCGACACGCAGTGCTTTGACCTAGCCGCGGTGGAAAGTCTGCGCACCAATCCGTGCCACGTGGAAATGTCTGCCTCCTTCTATGCCAACCCCCACGCCAAAGCCTGTACCGCGCACATTACCGACATCATGATGCTCGCGGCAACGGAGATAGATACGGCCTTTAACGTAAACGTTCTGACAGGCTCAGACGGCATCATGATGGGGGCCTCGGGCGGCCACTCCGATACCGCAGCCGGCACAAAACTGCGGTTAGTCACCGCGCCTCTCATTCGCGGACGCTTCCCCATTGTGGTGGACAGCGTGCATACCGTTATTACTCCCGGGGAATGCATTGACGTACTGGTCACCGAGCGGGGCATAGCCGTAAATCCGGCGCAGAAAGCACTGCAGGAGAGGCTAAACGAGGCCGGAATCGAGACTGTTTCCATAGAGGAGTTGCAGTGGCGCGCCGAAAAGCTGACGGGTAAGCCCGAACCTCTAGCGCAAAGTGAGGATATAGTTGCACTGGTGGAGTACCGCGACGGCACTTTGATCGACGTCGTGCGGCGCGTGCTATGATTAAGCTATCGCCCGCGGGCGTTTATTTAGTGGACGGGCACGAGATTATCCCGGATTCCCAACACGCCCAGGATTTGTTGCGGCAGCGCACGGGTTGCGACGTGACGCAGGAGAGCGCGAGCCGAGGAACCATGGCCCGTGCCATTCTCGAGCATCACAATGTCTCCGGCACGCCGGACTTACTGCAACTTCGCTTTGACGCCTTGGCCTCACACGATATTACACACGTCAGCATAATTCAAACGGCGCGGGCGAGTGGCTTAGAAAAGTTCCCGTTGCCTTATGTTTTGACTAACTGCCATAACAGCCTCGCTGCGGTGGGCGGCACCATCAATGCGGACGACCACGCCTTCGCTCTTTCGGCGGCAAAGAAATACGGCGGCATCTACGTGCCACCGCATCTGGCGGTCATTCACCAGTACATGCGCGAAATGGTGGCAGGCGGAGGACTGATGATTCTCGGCTCCGACAGCCACACGCGTTACGGCGCATTAGGCGCACTAGGGATAGGGGAGGGCGGCGGCGAGCTTGTAAAGCAGCTCCTTGGCAAAACTTACGGGATTACTCGCCCCCCGGTGGTAGCGGTATACTTAAGCGGTAGCGTGCAACCCGGCGTAGGACCGCAGGACGTCGCCTTGGCCATTATCGGGGCTGTCTA
>CAYGHR010000049.1:5953-8946 GCA_964349715.1 uncultured Peptococcaceae bacterium | reverse complement strand
CACAGAGGACATTCTCCGTGCCATTAGGCAAGAGAGCGAGCTCCTCGCCGGCCGAGACTTAGGTCAAGACTGGGTCGAGAGCCATATGAGCAAGGGGAGCCTAGTCGTCGACCAAGCCATTATCGCCGGGTGTGCGGGGGGTATGTTCGAGAACATCGCCGCCGTTGCAGATATTGTCGGGGGCAAAGCAGCGGGTAACGCCGCCTTCGCATTGAGCGTGTATCCTTCCAGCCAGCCCATGCTTGCCGGTCTTCTGCAGAGCGGCGTGGCCGAGAAGTTGCTCCGTGCCGGTGTAATCATGCGCACTGCCTTCTGCGGCCCCTGCTTTGGCGCCGGAGATGTGCCCCCGAACCGCGGCTTCTCACTCCGCCACAATACACGTAATTTCCTCCATCGCGAAGGGTCAATTCCCAAAGATGAGCAAATGGCCTTGGTGGCACTTATGGATTCCCGCTCGATTGCGGCGACTGCCATTAACGGCGGGAGACTAACCGCGGCCACACACATCGACGTAGAGTATAGCTCGCCCCGCTACGAGTTTACGCCGGATATCTATGCAAAACGCGTGTATAGTGGCTTTGGCAGGCCGGACGCGACTGCGGAAATAAGGTTAGCTCCCAACATTACGGATTGGCCGCAATTGGCTTCCCTGCCTGAGCACCTGCTGTTAGGCATCGCTGCCCTGTTGCAGGACCCGGTTACCACAACGGACGATTTGCTCCCGTCGGGTGAGGTTTCGTCCTATCGCTCTAACCCTGTGCGGTTAGCGGAGTTCACGCTCTCGCGCAAAGAGCCTGCCTATGTAGCCCGCGCTAAGCGTCTACGCTCGCACGGCCCTTTGCCGGCTGAAGTCTTAGCACAAGTGCAGGGCATTACAGGCGATGCCGACCTAGACATTTCCACCATCAAGCTCGGCAGCGCTATCTGCGCTCGCAAGATTGGCGACGGCTCGGCGCGTGAGCAGGCAGCCTCCTCGCAAAGAGTGCTGGGCGGGTGGGCAAATATCGCGCGAGAGTACGCGACGCGCCGTTATCGCGCTAACCTCATCAACTGGGGCATCCTGCCATTTCTCTGGCAGGGCGAAGTAACCCTCGCTTGCGGCGATTATCTCTATGTCCCCCACATAAGGCGTGCCATCGAGGAAGAACAGACCGAGATAAGAGCCTACGTTCTCGGTGCGCAAGTCCGTCCGCTTCACCTCTCCTTAGGTGCGCTAACTCCCGAGGAGCGGCAGACCCTCTTGAAAGGGGGCTTGATCAATCTCTATCGCTACGGATAGCAGCATAAGTCTGTTCTCGGCCCAACATCAATACAAGGAGGTAAACACATGAAGAAACGGTTGTCCCTACTGCTGGCTTTGTTTGTCGTTCTAGCCCTTGTCTTTACAGGGTGTGCTCCGAGGGTACAGGAGCAGGAGTTCAAGTTCACGCGCAGCGTAGAAATCATCGTGCCTTGGGGCGCGGGGGGTGGGGCCGACACCACTGTGCGCGCGTTTGCCCCGCATCTGGAGAGGGCACTAGGTGTTGCCGTGGTAGTCAACAACGTGTCCGGCGGCGGCGGTGTGATGGGCTTTGAGCACGCGAATCGGCAGCCCGCCGATGGCTACACCTTTATGCTGGGCACGCAATCGCACCTCTTAGCTCACTTCCAGGGCCTGACCAGCGTTAACCCCATGGAGGCTTTCATCCCGGTTGTGCGGCTGGTCCATGACACAAACATTCTCGTCGCTTCTTCCAAGGCGCAGTTTAAGAACTTTGACGAACTGCTGACCTACATTAAGGCCAACCCCGGCGTTGTTAAGGCTGGTGTGCTGACGGTTACGGGGTTAGACGCCTTTATGATTAGGCAGACATTCCTTGAGGCAGGCGTGGAGGTCCCATTAGTGCCGTTTAGCACGGGCGCAGAGCTAAATGCCGCCGTCCTCGGGGGACACGTGCACTTAGCTGTCGTGGGTCCGGCCGAAGTAAAGGGGTTGCTTGCGGCAGGCGACATGCAGGCCATTGTGGTTGCAGCTGAGCGCCGCATCGCCATACTGCCTGATGTCACCGCCACGGGTGAGCGCAATATAGACTCCTACCTCGGACCTATGCGCGCCATCTTCGCCAAGCGGGGGACGCCGGAAGCGGCGATAAAGGCATTCGAAGCTGCAGCGGTTAAGGCACACGCCGCCGCCGAGTTCCAAGCCTGGATGAAAGCCAACGCGCTAGATCAGCGCACGGCCTTTGCCAACTCCGCAGACCTTAAGACTATCTGGGAGCAACAAAACACAACCCTAAAAGAGCTGTTTGATCGGTTCAAATAGCAGGCCTTCTCATGCAGGGGTGGGGCACCATAGCTGTCCCACCCCCATTCTAAGGGGTTACGAAAGGAGCTAGCTCACGTGTTGTTAGAGCTTCTGTTTAACGCAGGACTCGTCGCCTTCTTTGCCTATGCTTACTTCTTTATTGGGGCTAGTGTACCCAGAACGCAAGGTCCCGGGTGGGGTGCGGAAGTATGGCCGCAGGCTATACTCCTTCTGCTTATGGTCTTGCTGGCCATCAACATGTACCAAGTCTATCGCAAGGGCGCACGTACGCCGACACATGACTTTGCACAACTAAGGCAGTTGAGCCTGGTCGCCTTTATGAAGAGCAAGATGTTCCTCGCCATGGCTTCCCTCGCCGTTTACGCATTGTCACTGCAAGCCGGGGGCTTTATCCTTAGTACTCTGGTCTTCTTCATGGTGTATGCACGGATAGTCGGCCAAAAGAACTTGAAGATACTAGCCCTAAGCTCATTTATCGCGACATTTGCGGTGTACTTCGTCTTCTCGCGTGCTTTAGGCGTAATGCTACCGCGTGGGATAGGAATCCTGCGCGATTTCGCCATTCTTCTCGAAAGCTTATAGAATGAGGGGCAAATAGTATGTTTGACTTGTTGCTTACTGGCTTTCAAATTGTTCTTTCGCCGGGAACATTTCTCCTAATCTTTGCGGGAACAATTCTTGGCATTAT
>CAYGHR010000049.1:3773-5853 GCA_964349715.1 uncultured Peptococcaceae bacterium | reverse complement strand
CCCGCCTTACTGGGCGGGGTGGAGATGATCCCCGTGCTGATTGGCCTTTTTGCTATAACCGAGGTTCTTAAGCAAACCAGCAAACCGTTAAAGCTCGACCCCACCTCCTCGAAGGCCGGGAAAGACTTTAAGACCAAGCTGCTTACTCTACAGGAAGCGTGGTCCATCCGCTGGACCGTCGTCCGTTCATCTATCCTGGGAACACTGGTGGGGATACTCCCTGGCGCAGGCGCGACTATCGCCGCCTTTCTTAGTTACTCTACGGAGGCCAAGATTTCGCCTAACCGCAAGCAGTTCGGTCATGGTGCTATTGAAGGAATTGCGGCTTCAGAGACGGCTAACAACGCCGCCGCCGGTGGCTCCATGGTGCCGCTTTTGGCGCTCGGCATACCTGGGGGCACTGCCGCCGCCGTGATGATGTCGGCCTTAGTGCTCCAGGGCGTGCAAGTGGGGCCTATACTACACCGGACGCAGCCCGAGTTCCTCTCCTCGGTCTTTGCCTCAATGATGCTCACAAACGTTCTCATGGTGATATGCTCCATGGCTATCGCCAAGGTGTTTAACAAAGTCCTTAATGTCCCCTACAGCATCCTCGGGCCCCTGATTGTGTTGTTTGCGGCTATGGGCAGCTTTGCACTCAAGAATAGCGCCAGCGACGTTATCCTGATGATTGTGGCAGGCATAATTGGCGTAGGGTTAGCCTCATTTAAGTTTTCGGCCGCCGCGTTAGTCCTCGGGCTGGTGTTAGGCAGCCTAACCGAAGCTAATTTGCGCCGAGCTATCTTGCTTGAAGGTGGAGACCTGCTTGGCGTCGTGTCCAAGCCCATAACCGCAGTTATGCTTGTGACGTGTGCGATCATTCTCCTCGCGCCCGTGCTTAGTGGGTTAATAAAGAGGAAATCGAAAGCGACTGCCTAAAGAGTACACTTAAGGAGAGTGACGAGCAGGTTGGGAACGCAGGGCGTCCTGTCGGCTAAGGAAGCAAGAATGGCGCGCCAACAGCAGCTTCTTAGCACAGAGGGCGCAGTCCTAGTGCAGGTGTCTCTCAATTTGCCCGGCGGGCATGCCTTGTATCCTTGGCGGGAGCTGATGGCCGAGGCTAAGGGCGCGCTAACCGATATGCTGGCCGGCCTGGGGCTAAACGTAATTGCCGAGGAAGATGTCGTCGACGCCATCGGCCCCTCTAGCTTGTTGGCCGTGCTAGGTGAAGGCCGCAGCCTCAAAGAGAGGTGCATAACCCTAGAGGAGACAGCGCTACGGGGGCGGCTTTGGGACATGGACGTACTTACGCCCGCAGGCGCCATGGACCGCCATAGCCTAGGCGTAAGAGGGCGCGCGTGCTGGGTGTGCGGCGAAGAAGAAGCGCATGTGTGTAGGCGTTTAGGCAGGCACCTGCCGGAGGAAGTGGTTAGTTTTGCCCAAAGGATTGCACGGGGAGCTGGGAAGTGATGCTACCGTTGCCTGACACTTACCGCATAGGGGCCTTCTTCACTGCGGCCTCACTCTTTGAGGTGTGCGTCAGCCCTTCGCCCGGCTTGGTGGGCCCCTACGATAGCGGAGCTCACACCGACATGAATGTCTTTACTTTTATGCTTGGTAGCAGCATCCTCGCCCCCTACTTTACAGAGTGCGTGGCCACCGGTTGGCAGGAAGCGGAGCACAGCCTACAGCATGTGTTCGCCAAACTTAGAGGCGTGGGAGTGCGAGCCGAGCGGGCACTCCTGCACGCAACCGCCGGCGTCAATACGCAGCGGGGTCAGCTCTTTGTGTTAGGCTTAGCGGCAGGGATTGCCGGCGCATGCTTGGCCAAGGGCGTTAGGGTTCCCTCGCCGGAGTTTTTCCGAGCCGTCGCGACCGCTTGCTGCGGTCTGACCGAGCGAGAACTCAAGGGGCTTTCGGCACGCGATTCGCTCACAGCCGGGGAACGACTCTATCTAGCAGGCGGACACACGGGGGTGCGGGGAGAAGCGGAAGCGGGTTTCCCAACTGTGGAGCACGCAGGTTACCCAGCCTTAGAGCACGCCATTAGCCGCGAAGTAAATCTTAACGACGCAGCTGTACACGCGCTGGTCTGCATTAT
>CAYGHR010000049.1:0-3673 GCA_964349715.1 uncultured Peptococcaceae bacterium | reverse complement strand
GTTTGGCTTGCGCTATGACGCGCAAAGTGACCTTACAGTGGAGATTCGGGCAGGAGAAGGACAAATAGTGGCCACAGGGTCACTGAAGGGTAATGTGCTGCAGTGCCTTGCCGTGAGCCCTTCGCTACAGGGGGAGGGCTTATCCGGCAGGATTGTGCACCACCTGATGCTCTCTGCCCAAAAGATGGGGCATACGCGCGTCTTTGTCTACACCACGCCGCAGCAGACCCACCTCTTTGCGGGACTTGGCTTTCGCCTGCTTGTTAAGACCGAGTGGGCGGCGCTGCTTGAGCTCGGCTATCCATCTTTCGCCGATTACCTGCGCCAATTGGAGTCTGTTGCCAGCCAGATTGAGCCGCAACAACGCACCCTAGTGGGCGGGCTGGTCATGAACTGCAACCCCTTTACCCTCGGGCACGAGTATTTAGTGAAAACTGCCGCAGAGCGTTGCGGCCATGTCTTCCTACTGGTGGTGGAGGAGGACAAATCAGTCTTCCCCTTTGACGTCAGGCTGATGCTCGTTAAGCAGGGCACAGCTCAGTTTAAGAACGTGACCGTGCTTCCCACAGGACCATATGCTGTCTCTACGGCTACCTTCCCCAGCTATTTTAGCCAAGAAGAAACAGCGCACGCGCGTGCCGGGGCCAGCGTAGACGCCGCCTTGTATGCCACACACATCGCGCGGGCGCTTTTGATACGGGCACGGTTTGTCGGCACGGAACCCTTTTCTCCGGTGACGGCCATTTACAACGAGGTGCTACGGGAGACCTTAGGGCGCCATAACTTAGAGCTGCACGAGATACCGCGCCTAGAGCTCGGGGGCAGCGCCGTCTCGGCGTCTCAAGTACGCCAGGCCTTGCGCGAGGGCGAGCTTGACGCCTTGCCGCAGCTCGTGCCGCAGTCGACGCTCGCGTTCTTGAGGTCGGACAAGGCGGTCGGCATCATTGAAAGATTAAGGATGACCGTCAGCCGCCATTAGATTGCGCGGCCATCCATGCCCTGACAGTTGCTACCGTGTCTCTGGTAGTCTGTGGTGCGGGACCTCCCGCTACTAAGCGATGATTGACGCAAGTCTCCAGCTCAAGTGCTGTGTACAGGTCAGCGTCAAAGGTCGGGCACCACTGCCTGTACTGCGTAAGGTCTAGTTCAGTAAGATTCTTGCCCGCAGAGATTGCGTGCAGAACAGCTTTGCCCACAATGGCGTGCGCCTCGCGGAAGGGGACCCCCCGCTTGGCAAGGTAGTCGGCTAGGTCTGTGGCATTGATGTATCCCCCCTCAGCCGCTTCTCGGAGTCGGTCGCGCTTTACGGTCATGCCGGCTAACATAGGGGCGTAGACGGACAGGCATCCCTTTACAGTGTCTGCGACGTCAAACAAGGCCTCCTTGTCCTCCTGCATGTCCTTGTTGTAGGAGAGCGGCAAGCCCTTCATTTGCGTCAGCCCCGCCACAAGACCGCCGTACACTCTGCCGGTTTTCCCGCGTACAAGCTCGGCTACGTCCGGGTTCTTTTTTTGCGGCATGATGGAGCTACCGGTACTATAGGAGTCGTCAAGTTCAACAAAGCCAAACTCAGAGCTAGACCACAGAACTATCTCCTCACTGAGCCGGCTCAGGTGCATCATTAAGAGCGAGGCGGCAGCACAAAACTCGATTACGAAATCGCGGTCGCTTACCGCATCTAGGCTGTTCTGGGCTACCTCAGGGAAGCCGAGCAGCTCGGCAACTCGTGCCGGTGCTAGGTTGTAGGTAGTGCCGGCGAGGGCACCCGCCCCTAAAGGACAGACATTTGTTCTTTTTTGGACGTCAGATAGTCGCTCGAAATCTCGCCTGAGCATAGCGACATAAGCCAACAGGTGATGCCCAAACGTTATGGGTTGCGCCCGCTGCAAATGTGTGTACCCCGGCATAATGGTTGTGGCGTGTTGTTCGGCCAGCGTAAGCAGAACATCCAGCAGTTGCAGGATTAGCCGCTGGGTTTCTTTTATTTCATCGCGCAAGTACAGCCTTAGGTCAAGCGCGACCTGGTCGTTGCGGCTCCTGCCGGTGTGCAGCTTCTTGCCTACCGGCCCTAGCCTGTCGATAAGCATTTGTTCGACGTTCATGTGGATGTCTTCCGCAGCCGGGTCTAGCTCTACTGTCCCCGCCCGCAAGTCGGCAAGAATGCCTTCGAGTCCGGCGATTATAGCAGCAGCTTCGTGCTGCGCAATGATGCCTTGCTCCCCCAGTACAACTGCATGGGCTATACTCCCGGCGATGTCCTGCGCGTAGAGGCGCCGGTCAAAGGCAATGGAGGAGTGAAACGCCTCGACTAGTGAACTGGTGTCCTTGGTGAACCTGCCTCCCCAAAGCTTACTCATAGTAATCCCGTTTTGCGTTTCATTTTGCCGTTTACCGTAATCGGCAAACCGAAGAGATTAATGAAGCCCTCCGCGTCTTTCTGGTTGTACACATTGTCCTCACCAAACGTGCATAGAGCATGGTCATACAGCGAATAGGGGGAGCTTGCGCCGGCGGGGGTGCAGTTGCCCTTGTAGAGTTTCAGGCGGACATTGCCGGTAACCGTGCGCTGGGTGCTATTTACGAAGGCATCCAGCGCTTCGCGCAGCGGGTGGTACCACATGCCGTCATAAACAAGTTCGGCGTAACGCTGAGCCAAAAGGTCTTTGTAGTGCAGAGTGGCGCGGTCAAGACACAGGTGCTCTAACTCCCGGTGGGCGGCGTAAAGCACAGTGCCGCCCGGAGTCTCGTAAACCCCGCGGGACTTCATGCCGACAAGGCGGTTTTCCACTAGGTCGACAATCCCGACACCGTTGCCGGCGGCAGTGGCGTTCAATTTGGCGAGAAGCTGACATCCCCGCAGTTCGGCTCCATCAAGCGTGACAGGTATACCCTCCTTAAAGCCTATTTCTACATAGGTAGGCTCATCCGGCGCATCCTCGGGATGGACGATAGTCATCAGCACGTCTTTGTTGGGCTCCTGGCTCGGGTCCTCAAGATTGCCCCCCTCGTGGCTGAGATGCCACAGGTTGTGGTCTAGCGAGTAGGGGCGTTCTTTGCTTACGGGAACGGGGATGCCGCGGGCAGCGGCGTACTCAATGGCATCCTCTCTGGAACGGATGTTCCAGAGGCGCCACGGAGCAATGACTTTCAGGTGCGGAGCTAGGGCCTTAACCGTGAGCTCGAAGCGGACTTGGTCGTTGCCCTTGCCTGTGGCACCATGGGCCACGGCCTGAGCTCCCTCCGCTAGGGCTACCTCTACCAGGCTTCTCGCTATGATGGGTCGGGCAAAGGAAGTGCCGAGCAGGTATTTCCCCTCGTACACGGCGCCGGCCTTAAGCGTTGGCCAGATAAACTGCTCCACCAGCTCGGACTCGCACTCCTTTACATAGACTTTGGCCGCGCCGGAGCGGATGGCTTTTTGCCTAAGCAAGTCCCAATCTTCCTGTTGACCGACGTTTGCCACCATGGCAATTACTTCGGCGTCGTAGTTCTCCTTTAGCCAAGGCACAATGACCGAAGTGTCGAGCCCCCCCGAGTATGCCAATACAATTTTCATGCACATGTCCTCCTTTTGCAGGTATGTGCATTACTATACACATGAAAGCATAGATATGCAATACGGGTGCGACAAAGTTTATGAACCCGGGCCTGTGGTGCTCTCTTTACATTTACA
>CAYGHR010000048.1:9515-11218 GCA_964349715.1 uncultured Peptococcaceae bacterium | reverse complement strand
CCCGACTGCACGGTTGTCGTTATCGACGCTACTTGCACGGAGCGCAACCTATACTTAGCCCTGCAGGTGCTCGCACTTACCCGCCGGGTCGTGGTCTGCCTGAACCTAGTGGATGAGGCTAAGCGCAAAGGCATTACCGTCAATGCCAGCGAGCTAGAGCGGCTGCTCGGTGTTCCGGTCATAGCCACCGCCGCCCGCTCAGGCCTCGGACTAGACGAACTTAAGGCAGCTGTACTGGGAGTCGCACGGCAAGAAATCGCCACTCTGCCGCACCAAGTTAAATATGATGACCGCCTTGAGCACGCCCTCGCGCTGCTAGGAGATAGCCCGCGCTTCTGTCGGTTAGAGCTCCTTTGCAGTAGAGGAGAGCAGGACCCGGACTCTGTCACACCGGCGCGGGAGTATCTTAGTGAAGTGGGGCTTGACCCCGAGAGCTGCCGCAACCTAGTCGCGGAGGGCACGGTCAGGGGCGCCGAGGACATCGCGCAGGCAGTCGTTACCGAGCGTTCGGCGGCGCCGCACGCGCTAGACCGCAAGCTCGACCGCATCCTGACCGGCAAGCTTCTCGGTACGCCCATTATGCTAGGCCTGCTCGGTGCCGTGTTTTGGCTAACCATAGCCGGTGCTAACGTACCCGGCGAGTTATTGGCTACAGGGCTGTTTTGGCTGGAAACTCAGCTGTCCTGGTTGATGACATCCCTGCAGTCGCCGCCTTGGCTATACGGTTTGATAGTAACAGGTGTTTATCGCACGCTAGCCTGGGTAATCTCCGTCATGCTCCCCCCCATGGCGATATTCTTCCCTCTCTTTACCCTGTTAGAGGACCTAGGGTATCTGCCGCGCGTCGCCTTTAACCTCGATGCGCTGTTCAAAAAGGCGGGCGCGCACGGGAAGCAAGCGTTGACGATGTGCATGGGGTTTGGCTGCAATGCAGCAGGGGTCATAGCGACGCGGATTATAGAGTCACCGCGGGAGCGCCTGATTGCCACCATCACCAACAACTTCGTCCCCTGCAACGGTCGCTTTCCTATCCTCATTGCGGTCTCTGCCATGTTTTTGGCGGCAAACAACGGCGCTTTCGGCAGTCTGCGCGCGGCATTGGCCGTACTCCTTACCGTGGTGCTCGGAGTGGGGATCACACTCGCCGTGTCAAAGTTGTTGTCGCTCACCGTCCTCAAGGGGCTGCCGTCCTCGTTTACGCTAGAGCTACCACCCTATCGCCTGCCGCAAATAGGGAAAGTACTCGTGCGCTCCCTCCTAGACAGAACTCTCTTTGTGCTGGCCCGCGCCGTTCTGGTGGCGGCACCGGCAGGTGTGATCATTTGGATAATGGCAAATGTCACCGTCGGCGACGCTTCCCTGCTTAACCATGCCGCCGGAGCGCTTGACCCTTTAGGGCGCCTGATGGGACTAGACGGGTTTATTCTCATGGCCTTTATCCTAGGACTGCCGGCCAATGAGATAGTGATCCCCATTCTGATCATGAGTTACCTGCGAGCTACAACAATGCTGGAGCTTGACAGCCTGGATGCGCTCAGGCAGCTCTTCGTTGACAACGGCTGGACTTGGCTCACTGCGGTCTGCACCATGCTCTTTGCCCTTAACCACTTCCCTTGTGGGACAACGCTCTTGACCATCCGCAAAGAGACACAAAGCAGCCAGTGGACTTGGATGTCGTTTCTCGTGCCCACCGTAACCGGCAT
>CAYGHR010000048.1:1268-9415 GCA_964349715.1 uncultured Peptococcaceae bacterium | reverse complement strand
ACGCTAACTCTAGCGCAATCTCCACCATTTGGTTGAAGGAGCTCTGACGTTCCTCGGCCGTGGTCGCCTCGTGCGTGACGAGCGAATCGGACACAGTAAGGATACACAAGGCCTCGACTCCGGCCCGCGCTGCGTTCATGTACAGCGCGGCCGCTTCCATTTCAACCGCCAAGACGCCCATTTTGGCCCACTGCCTCCAGGCATCCTTATTGTCGTCGTAGAAAATGTCGGAGGAGAGAATATTGCCGACTCTTACGTCAATGCCCTTCTTCTCCGCCACTGCCACCGCCTGCTTTAAGAGACTCCACGCAGCGCTCGGGGCATACGTCCCCGGCAAGTTGTATTGACGGGCGTAGTCGGAGTTAGTGGAAGCCGAGAGGCCTATGACAATGTCGCGAACTTTCAGGTCGGTCTGAAAGGAACCGCACGAGCCCACGCGAATTAATCGCTTGACGCCGTAGAAGTGAATGAGCTCATAGGAGTAAATGCCAATTGAAGGTATCCCCATGCCG
Organism: uncultured Peptococcaceae bacterium; assembly: GCA_964349715.1. Classification (GTDB taxonomy): domain Bacteria; phylum Bacillota; class UBA994; order UBA994; family UBA994; genus UBA994. The sequence continues at coordinate 8,903 of CAYGHR010000048.1, read as the reverse complement.
GAACCCATCACTGAGACAGGCTTCCCTTGATATGTGCCCGTATACCCAAACATATTGCGCACCGCGTTAAACTGCACGGCTCCCGTAAGGTGGCGCTCCGCGATATACTTAGCGCGCAGTGGGTCGCCGGGCAGCAGCACTGTTTTGGCAATAGCCTCGTTTGTGGCACTAATGTGCGGGGTTGGCTGCATGTGTTATGTCACTCCTTCTATTTCATTTGACTGCTACACCCGAGCGGGCTATGATGGAGTTAGCCATAGTTGAAGGGATGATGTCCATGAAGAAAATTGTGGCTTCACTGACTGGGGCGAGTCTTTTGGCTGTGTCAGTAATTTGGTTGAGCGGCGGGTGGCCTGTGTGGCCAAAGCAGGACGAAACGCACACTCCCCCACCCCCCGTGGCGGACAAGCCCGAGCCTTTACAGTTTACGTTTGAGAATACCACCCACATTGACGGGGATGGGCGCCAAATCGTCACCAACCCTGATCACATGTTGGTGCTAGTTAACAAGCAGAGAAATCTACCCGCAGATTTTTTGCCCACGGACATGGTCGCGCCACAGGTGCCCTTCCCTTTTACCGCCAACGAGCCACGCCGATTTCTGCGCGCCGAAGCGGCGTCAGCGCTAGAGCAGTTGTTTGCCGCGGCACAAGCCAACGGTCTTCGCCCCTATGCTCTCTCAGGCTTTCGTGCCTTTGAGCGGCAGTACGCCATTTTCGCCGCGCAAGTAGAGAGAGTAGGTGAAGGGGAGGCCAACCGGACTGTGGCTCGAGCCGGGCAGAGTGAGCATCAGACTGGGCTGGCGATGGATATCACCAGTCGCGAAGTGGGCTTTGCGCTGACCGTGGACTTTGGCGTGACACCTGAGGGTAAGTGGCTTGCCGCTAATGCGCACCGCTTTGGCTTTATCGTCAGGTATCCGGCAGGTAAAGAGCACATCACCGGCTATAGCTACGAGCCTTGGCATATCCGTTATGTGGGTACGGCGGTAGCCGAGTATCTGTTTACGCATAGCCTTACCTTGGAGGAATACTTTCAGCAGAAATACGGGTTCGGCCTAGACTAAGCGGCAACAGAAGAAGCGAGGGGGCAACACTGCCCCCTCGCTTTATTATCTAGGCGTTCCCGACAGCTAGGGCATCCTTGGGACACACAGATACACACAACCCGCAGCCCTTACAACGGGCGGGATTTACTGTGACTTTCTTCTTGTCCTTAAGAAAGGTAAAGACATTGGGGTCCGGGCACGCAAAGATGCAGAGCTTGCACCCGATGCATTTGGGTTCGTCGACTTTAGCGGTTACGTACACAGCAACTACACCTCCTTAGAACGTGACTTCGTTAATTGTCGGTCCGGCGGCCTTCATAACAGCGAGATTTTGCTCAAGCAGTTGGCTTACCTTTTCGTACTTGCTCTTCAAAGCGTCGTCTAGCGCGGCAGTCGTAGCGGAGGCAACAAACTTAACTGCTCCGCCGCCAAAGCGCTCTGCCAGCGCAGTTTCGATGGCCGACCAAGAGACGATTTGCGTGACTTCAAGCAGGCCGCCTAACATAGCCATGTTCGTGGCGAGGTCTGTCCCCCCGACTTCAAGCGCTAACTTGGTCGCCGGGAAGTAATACAGTTTGGCACCTAGCCCCTTGAGGGCTTCGCGCTCGTCTACCGAAAGCTCGGGAGCGGCATCACCGTTCACCAGCATTAACCCGCCCGGCTGTAACCCCGCGAAGAAGGGCATGGTATAGCATTTGCCGAGCGAGATTACATGCGGGTGGAAAATCATAATCACGTTAGGGAAAAGAATCTCTCCCCGCTCGAAGATACGGCCGGAGCTGACCCGAACGTAGCTTTCGGCAGGGGCCAAGCGTTTTTCCGCGCCAAAGAAGGGGTTTACCGTGCTGACCAACCCGTCCCGGGTGGCAGCGGCACCAAGAATGTGCGCAGCCGTCACCACGCCCTGCCCACCTAGGCCGGACATGCGGATGCTCGTCTTCTTAGTCATGCTTGCCACCTCCTTCTAGTGCGGCCAAGTAGGCCTGTGCCTCTGGCGTAATGAACTCACGCAGCGGATAGGTCAGATCCTTTTCCTTTTGCTTGGCCTTAGCGAGCGTTTCTTGCGGCTTAAACTTATAGTTGGTCGGGCAGGGCACAAAGACCTGTACGTAAGTCGGCCCAATCTCCCTCGCCACAAGGATAGCGCGGCGCACAGCCTTTTCTAGTTTGCGCGGCTGCACCGGCGTCACCGAGGCGACATAGGCACACCCAGACTCGCGCGCAATTTCCGGGAGAGCAATCTTCTTAAACTTCTTGCCCGTCGGAGCCATGTTCAGCACGCAGCCCTCGGGGGACATGCCGCTCTCTTGGCCGCCGGTATTGGCGTAGGCTTCGTTGTCCAGCATGATTGTCGCCAGCCTCTCGCCGCGGAACCAGGAATGCATCACCATGTCTAGGCCAATGTCGGCGGTCGCGCCGTCGCCGGCTACAACCAAGACATCCTTATGCTTATCGGGGAAGCGCAGCTTAAGCGCTCGCTTGAGGCCCGAGGCTACGGCGTTCTGGTTGCCAAAGAGCGAGTGAATGTTCTGTAGGGCTATCTGTGGGAACGCGAGGGAACTGCAGCCCGTTGATCCAACTACAACCGTATCTTCCGGTGTGGGCAAAGAAGCCATAATCAAACGTACAGCCAAAGCCAAGCCACAGCCGGCACAGAGAGGATGCTCCTCAATTAACTCTTTGAAGCTGCCTAGGTCGGCTACCCCATACCCTTTTCCGAAGGGCCCCGACTGCACCAGCTCCACATACTCCGCCGGCATCACATCGGCAAAGGCTGTGGTCATCTTAAGCATTCGCTTACTCACGTGCATACCTCCTGATTTCGGCCAAAATGAGGTCTGGGGGCATGGTCATGCCACCGAAGACTCTCGGGCCGGGCACTACGCGATCCGGGTTCTGCACCACATTGCGGATCTCACGGCTGAGCCAGCCGACGCGGTTAAACTCAGGGACAATTACGGCCTTAGCATTCGCTGTCAATGCCCTTAGTTCTTCACCCGGGAACGGCCGTACGCTCTTAACCTTAATGAGCCCAACTTCGATACCTTCTTCGCGCGCTGCGGCGATGGCCTCGCGGCTCTGACACACGGCGGTGCCGCCTGCTACCAGCAAGATGTCGGCCTGTTCGTTTTCGACCTCAATTAACCCCCCTAGGTACTTGTGGATGAAGGGGCGGGAGCGTTCCGCTGCCGCCATTACTTCCTGCTGCCACGAGGCGTGGGCGGCGTAACTGACGTAGTTGCTCTTCATTACAAAGGGGTCGCGCATCTGACGGAAAGGCACGTTCTCCATGTCCATCACCGGCACGGGTGCGCTGTAGGGCAAGTAGGGCGGCAGCTTAATGTCGGCCGGAGCCACACACACCTTGTCGCGAGTGTGGGTGACGAAGAAGCCGTCGGCAAATACACCCACAGGAATGTGCACTTCAGTCTGTTCGGCAATGATAAACGCCTTGAGAATCATGTCGTAGAGGTCTTGGGCGTCTTCAGCGTGCAGCATAATCATGCCGGTGTCTAAGAGGTGGGCCATTTCAATGGTGTCTGGTTGGATAGTGAGCGGTGAGTTAATGCCGCGGGTAAAGAAAGCGCAGACGATGGGGAGCCTAGCGCCGACCCACGTCGGGAACATCTCTAGCGCGCGCATGGTGCCCGGGCCGCCGGTCGCGGTAAACACGCGCACGCCGCCCATAGCCGCACCGGCTACTGCTGACATAACCGCGAATTCGTTTTCGCCGCGGTAGTATTCCTTCACGAACCCTTCGGCATAGATGTCGCCTACTAAGTGCATGCTCTCCGATTGCGGAGTGATGGGGTAGGAAATCGCCATGTCCACATTCGCCCGTCTTACCGCCTCACGCACGGCCTCGCTGCCGGTAATAAACTGCTCTTGGCGCGGCGCCTCCCCAAACATGAACTCAGGAGAGACTACTTTTTGTTCCGGCATCAGCTAAGCCTCCTTCGCTCGGCTACCATGGCGGTTAAAGCCTCAATTTGGGGGATACCGGCATTGCGCAAGGTAATGTTCGCATCCTCATGCCCTGCCTCGCCGCAGATGGCGATGGTGTAGCAGTCTGTGCCGCCGCGGATAATCTTTAGCGCCACGTTGGCGTAATGACAGTGCACGCCGGCAAAAACGCAGACGTCGATCTTGTTGTGCCAGATTGTGAGGTTAGGATGGTTCGGGTTAATCTCGATGGCGGGGTTAATCATGGGGTACTTGGGACGGTAGTCAGGCATAGGAATTACTCGCGCGCCTGCGGTGTCCGCCAGTTTGCGCAGAGCATTAGCTTTTTCCGCCACGCCATCTTTCCATTCCCACAAGAGGTTAGGCCCAGGGAAAAAGAACGGTCGTTTAGCGCTTAAGAGCTTGTCCACGATAGCGGACAGCGCTTCTTGTTCGGGCACCTGACGCCCCTCGATGAGCGCCCAACCTACTTCCGGCAGTGTGATGCCCTCACACGCCGCCGCAGGTGGAAGATACCCTTCCGGGCCCGCCATTACACGATACTTCGTCAAAATCATCCCCCCGTTGAATTACATTAGAGACATACGTCTCGTATCATTTCGTCACAAACGTCAGGAATCCTGCTGTTTTTTTGTATTCAGTATTACGAATTAAATACCAAATCCTGAAACTAGCGGCTACGGATTACAATGCGCGCACCAACGCGGGTCGGCTGCCATGCGGGTTAGGTCTGCCTCGATCGTTTTATGTCCGCATCGTGAGCAGCTATACTCTACCCCCTGCACTTGTTCGGTAGCTTCCCCGCACAGACCGCAAGGTAGTCCTCTGACTACGGTCTTAGCTCTGCCCGGCCAACCGCACGCCGGGCACAGGTTGTACACCTTGTCGACTAAATTGCGTGTAGCTTCGGCAATGCACAGCATGCGTAGCGGATTAAAATGGGCCCGCATATCCGTCTCTACGTAGACTTTGCCTTCGGTCGATTTGGCAAGAGCTAGCTGCACGGCCTGCTCTAAGCGCGCTTCTGTGTTAAGTCCCTTGGCGAGGTCTTCCGGTTGGTTATGGAGCTCATGCGCTTTAACCACCATGCCGTGCGCGGGGAAGCCCGACTGATAGGCAAACTCTAAGGCCTCCGCGAAACTCTTCACCGCACGCCGCGCATAGTTAGTTTCTGTGGTGGCAGCTTCCCCAATCACTTCGAGCTGCATCTCCCGGTCGAGCAACAGCACCAGCTCTAGATTCAGCGTGGCAAACGGCAAGAGCGGATGGGGGCTGAAGGAGCCTTCGCTCGCTACCCCTATCGTCAGGCCGTATTTTTCGGTTGCCGCAACCGCTTTAGCCCGTAAGGCCTCAACTTGACTGCCCGTACGCGGGACATCGCCGGTGAAGGTGCCAAACCTATCGGTGTCAAAGTCCTGCGGCACGGTTAGTGCAATGCCTAATGCTTCGCTTAAGAGCGGTACTATGACCTGCTCTTTGCCGTGCATAGTAGCCAGCACGCCCACGCGGCCCGCAAAAAATGCGTGAACGGCTTGGCGCGTTTGGTAGTCGTCCCCTTGACCCATAACTTATTCCCCCGAAGTTCCCAGTTTGACCGCTTACTCTGGCCGCAGTATCTGCACCCAAGTCTGGCCGAAAATACGCTCTACCGGAGTCCCGTCTGCGTAGTAGAAGCGCGTGGGCGACTCAGGTGAGTCTTTCTGCCAGGTGCCCGTAAAACGCTGCCCTAAGGCGTAGTAGTGCATCGGGCCGCTCCCAACCACCTGCGGCGTGGGACGCCCGAGGAGGTCGGTACGGTGGGGAGCAAACTGCACGAAGACGTTGCGCGCCATGATTGTCGCACCGCTCGCGTCGCGATGCACCGCTCCGTTAATGTAACGCCGGTAAGCTGCCTGTTCGGGCACATACACGTAGGATATCGCATGTTGAGCCGAGTACGCAAGCTCAATTCGCAGTGCTTCTTCACCCGTAAAGGGCAGATAAGCCGGACGTATCATAACGTCGTTTGCTGGCACGGCGCTACCAAGCGTGGCCAAATTGACGAATAAATTGTGTGGCGCTCGTCTGGCGGCGTCTCGCGTAAAACTCGCACTCCGACTGCGGAGAGCGTCGGTTCCCGTTACTCCCCACTGCCTCAAGAGGTCTAGGACGTCTGCGCCGCCGCCGGAATGCACGAAGTGGGCGCCGTTCTCTAGCGCCAACATGGCGCTGTGCGCGCGTGCACTGCGCACCGGCCCAACGCGCTCCGGCAATGCTCCGAATACTGCTAAGTAACGGGTAATACGCCCCTCTACCTCGTATTCGTAGACAATGCTCGCTTGCACGAGCCCCCACTGCGGGCGAGCCTGGGCGATGTTGTCAATCACCACGCCGTACACAGGCAAGCGCTCCGCCCGCGGCGAAACGAGCGCTAGGTCGCCGGCTAGCTTAGCGCGTGCCCTCTCTACGAGGCGTGTGAGTTCTCGCTTTTCGCTAGCTAGGTTGCGCTGCTCAGCCGTGCGCTGCTGTTCAAGGCTCTCTAGACGCTGCTCTTGTGCCTGCAGAACGCGCCTGCTCTCGCGTAATATAGCTTGCTCGCCCTTTACCGCCTCAATTAGAGCCGCGTCGTGGCGAAACAGCTTACGCATGTAGGCGAGACGAATAAAGAGGTCGCCAAAGCTCTCAGCGTGCAGCAAGAGCGAAATGTAAGAAGCTCCGCCACGCATATACACCATGCGCACGCGCTGCCCTAAGTCGATGGTTAATGTGCTGAGCTTAGCCTCCGCCTTTTTTTCTTTAACACGCGTGTCGGCAAGCGTTTTGCGCACTAGGACAAGCTCGTTGTCTACAGCCCGCACGCGTTCCTGCCGGGCGGCAATCGACTCCTCTATAGCCTTTAGCGCGGCCTCGAGCTCACGCACTTCCCGCGCCGACTGCTCGGCGCGCTGGCGTGGGTCAAGCGGGTTGCCGGCGGCACGCTTAGTCGGCTCGCCCCCGAGCACCCAGGCAAAGGTGGCGAGCAAAAGCACTGCGGCAAGAAACTTCCTCATAGCCACCCTCCTTTACTTGTGGCGCAGGTATTTGCGGACAGCCAAGAGGCTCCCCGACGCGCCAACTAACGTACCTAGGACCAGTATCGTGCCGAAGACCACTCCTAGCTCTGCAAGCCCGGTGATAGGGTGAAGCAATAGCGGCAAAGCCATGCCTTTAAGGCCTGCAATCAGCGCATCGTACAAGAGCCATAGCGCAAAGCTCGCAAGCAGCGCTCCAAAGAATCCCATCACTATCCCTTCGAAGACAAATGGAAGCCGGATGAAACCGTTGCTAGCTCCGAGGTACTTCATTACACCGATTTCCTCTTGCCGTGCAATCACAGACAAACGGATAATGGCAACCACTAGGAAAATGGCACCCAGTCCGAGCAGCGCGCTGGTAGCCACAAGTAATCCGCTTACCCAACGCGTAAATGCCAAGAGCTGCGTTATGAGCTCCTCGCCGTAATCTACCGTGTCTACCCCATTTATGTTGCGGAGAGCCTCGGCTACAGAGCTCACTTGGTCCGCCGTCTGCACGCGCAGTCTGAATACGTCCGGGAGCGGGTTGTTCTGCGCGGTGAAAACCTGGAATAGGTCCGGGTCACCTAG
>CAYGHR010000048.1:0-1168 GCA_964349715.1 uncultured Peptococcaceae bacterium | reverse complement strand
CCCCCCCGTTTTACATCGCGTACGACCCGTCCCCTATCGAGCTGCACAACGCGCTGACGCAGGCGGTCGACTATATCAGAAGCATGAGTGGCAATAACAACGGTAGTACCTGCCCTGTTGATGGCGGCAAACAGCTCCATCAGCTGCATGGCGTTATCTGGGTCCACGTTGCCGGTAGGCTCATCGGCCAGTATCAGCAGGGGCTTGCGCACCATAGCCCGCGCAATACCTACGCGTTGCTGTTCTCCCCCCGAAAGTTCGGCCGGAAAGGCATGTATGCGTTCAAGCAGCCCTACCTCCGCAAGCACATCCGGCACTGCCTTGCGTATGGCCTCCGGTGACTGACCTACTACCTCTAGCGCAAAGGCGACATTCTCAAAGACGGTCTTCTGTTTAAGCAGACGAAAGTCCTGAAACACCATACCTATTTTGCGCCGGTAGCGCAGGAGCTCCCCTCCGCTCAGGTGGGCGAGATTGCGCCCGCGATAGGTTATGACGCCGCTCGTTGGCAGGTACTCGCGAAACAGTAGGCGCAAGAGCGTGCTCTTGCCCGCTCCGCTTTGGCCTACGAGAAACACAAACTCCCCACTGTCAATCGTCATGTTAACGCCACAGAGAGCGGTCTCTCTGCCTCCGGGATAGCGCTTGCTTACGTCGATTAGGCTAATCAAGGCCAAGTCCTCCCATGCTGTCAAAGAATGTTGTGCTATGCAGGGGCAGTCTCTTTGGAAACGAAGACATGCCGCATCGTTACCGAGGCTAAAACGACAAATCCTCCGAGGAGAGCCCATTGGCCGGGAGTTTCGCGAAGCAGCAGGAATGCCCACACCGGGTTAAGGAGGGGCTCAAGTACGGGGATCAGAATGGCATCTAACGCACTGACATGCTTAATGGCGAGAGAGTACAGGATGTAGGGGATACCAAGCTGCACTACGCCGAGCACAATCAGGGGCAGCCAGTCGGCAGCGGCAGGGGTCCCCAAGGCCAAGAAAGGCAAACCAATCAGAGCGGTAAGCGCATTACCCAGCAAAATGGACAGAATGGGTGAGCCCTCTTTCTGGTAGCGCAAGAATACGACCAGGCAGGCAAAGCTTACGCCGCTGAGCAGGGCAAAGACATTCCCGAGCATGCCGGCAGGGCTGAGGAAATCGACAAAAAACATGGCAAT
>CAYGHR010000047.1:9999-11236 GCA_964349715.1 uncultured Peptococcaceae bacterium | reverse complement strand
TTAGGCCCACTGCTCTAGGTAAGCGGCTTTGGCATTTTCGACGTGTCTGCGCGCCAAAAGCTCGGCTAACTCGGCGTCGCGCGCCTCTACGGCATCAACGATGGCGCAGTGCTCCTTCCACGCTAATGCCTGCCGCAAAGGTGTTGCCAAACTAATTCCGCGCAGGTTGCGGAGCTGGCCGGTAAAGGAGCCAACAAGCTGTTCTATGCGCGGGCTGCGGCTGGCCTTAATCAAGATGGAGTTAAACTCGGCGTGCACAACCATGTAGCCCCCTAAGTATTCCGGTAGGGGGCGCATTTTTTCTAGCTTGGCGCGCAACTCCGCTACCTCAAGCGCAGTGATGTTCTCGGCGGCAAGCCGCAGCGCCAACCCTTCCAGGACAGAGCGAATGTTGTATATCTCTATGGCGTCTTCTTGCTTTAGACTACACACAATTGTCCCCCGCCGCGGAGTCACCACAATGAGGGCCTCCTGCTCGAGCATGCGCAGGGCTTCGCGCACCGGTGTCCGACTGACGCCAAGCTGCTTGGCTAACTGCGTGTCAAAGAGGCGTTCCCCTGAGGCTAAATGCCCGCGCATAATAGCGGTGCGCAACTTCTCGTGCACAATGTCCCGTATCGGGCGTAGGTCTGTTACTTCTACCGGCGTCAGTACTGACAACTTATACAGCTCCTTGCATCCAACAGATATCCTTGCACACAGTATACCACCGGCAACGTGGAAAGCAAAAAGCGATTGCCTGTGGTAAAATGATGAGTGGAACAAACAGCAGGAGGTCAGCAATGAAAGCACTGCTTACTGGCAACGAGGCCATTGCCCGCGGCGCATACGAGTACGGCGTCACGGTGGCGACTGCCTATCCGGGAACGCCGAGCACAGAGATACTGGAGAACGTCAGCAAGTACAACGAGATTAAGGCGCAGTGGTCGCCTAACGAGAAAGTAGCGATGGAGGTGGCTGTCGGCTCCGCGATTGCCGGTGCGCGCACACTTGTCGCCATGAAACACGTAGGCGTCAACGTGGCGGCAGACCCCTTGTTTACCATGTCTTACTCGGGAGTGAACGGCGGGCTGGTGTTAGTTTCGGCTGATGACCCCGGCATGCACAGCTCGCAAAACGAGCAGGACAACCGCCACTACGCGAAGTTCGCTAAGGTACCGATGCTAGAGCCCAGTAACAGCCAAGAGGCTAAAGACTATGTGGGGCTCGGGTTAGAGATTAGCGAGCAGTTCGACGC
>CAYGHR010000047.1:0-9899 GCA_964349715.1 uncultured Peptococcaceae bacterium | reverse complement strand
GGCGCGTAGGGGTTGTTACTTCCGGCATCGCCTACCAATACACGCGCGAGGTTCTGCCACAAGCTTCTATTCTAAAGCTGGGGCTCACTTGGCCGCTGCCGGACGCGTTGATTAGGAGTTTTGCGGCCGGAGTCGACAAGCTATATGTCATTGAGGAAGGCGAGCCGTACTTAGAGGAGCACCTCAAGTCCTTAGGTCTGGCGGTAGTGGGCAAGGAGCTCTTCCCGGCCGTAGGTGAGCTGTCTGTAAAGCTCTTAGCCCAAGCGCTGCACGGCGCACAAGCGACTTCCGGCAAGCGCCCGGCGTCGGCTCCCGTGCGTCCGCCCGTGCTTTGTCCGGGCTGTCCTCACCGCCCCGTCTTTTACTTGCTCAAACAACTAAAGCTGTTTGTCACGGGGGATATCGGCTGTTATACATTAGGGGCACTGCCGCCTCTAGATGCAATGGACACTTGCATTTGTATGGGTGCTTCTCTGCCGATGGCGCTAGGCTTTGAGAAGGCGCACCCCGAACTCGCGGAGAAAACAGTAGCGGTTATTGGGGACTCTACCTTTGTCCACAGTGGCATCACCGGCCTTATTGACATCGTGTACAACCGCGGCACCTCTACAGTCTTGATTCTAGACAACAGCACCACCGCCATGACCGGGCACCAAGAGCACCCCGGCACAGGCAGGACGCTTGACCGGGAGCCTACGGCAACCTTAGATTTAGAGGCGCTGTGTAAAGCAGTAGGAGTGCAGCGCACATTTGTGGTGGACCCCTTTGATATGGAGGGGCTCAAGCAGGCTATTCAGCGTGAAGTCGCTACGCGTGAGCCTAGCGTTATCATCGCTAAGCGCCCGTGCGTATTAATTGTAAAGCAAGAAGACCCGCTGCTCTTTGTCGACCACGAAAAATGCGTAGGCTGCAAAATGTGTATGCGCATCGGATGCCCCGCCATCAGTCACGCCGACAAAAAAAGCACCGTCAACCCGGCATTGTGCGTGGGTTGCGGCGTGTGTGCTCAAGTCTGTAAGTTTAACGCTTTCGTAAGGGAGGCCAAGTAATGCGGACTCAGAACATCCTGTTAGTCGGCGTAGGCGGTCAAGGCACCATCCTCGCCGGGAAGATTCTGGCCGAAGTTGCCGTGCTGCAAGGGCTTGACGTTAAGATGTCTGAGGTACACGGCATGGCGCAGCGCGGCGGCAGTGTAGTTACCCATGTGCGCATGGGCGAGCAGGTGCTTAGCCCCTTAGTAGAGGTAGGCGAAGCCGACTTCATCGTGGCCTTTGAGAAACTTGAGGCGCTGCGCTGGGCGCACTATCTGCGCGACGACGGCTGCATTATTGTCAACGACCAGCGCATCGACCCCATGACAGTCATCACCGGGCAATTCCCTTACCCCCCTGAGATCCTCGAAACACTGCAGGCAGGAGCAGGCGAAGTTGTGGTGCTAGACGCCTTGCAGCTCGCACGCGAAGTCGGCAGCATTAAGGCGGTCAATGTGGTGCTGCTTGGCGCCCTCGCGCAGAGGGTGCAGATAGAAAAAGGCCACTGGCTAGAAGCCATTACCCGCACTGTCCCCGCCAAAGTGCTCGAGCTAAACCTACAGGCCTTTGCGGCGGGCTTTGCAGCCGCTGGCGGCTTCTAGCGTATCTCCCACCTCGACGGGAAGATTCGGTCGTGCTCCGAGCTTCGCCAGGATTTCTTCAAATTCCATGCGGCCGCTCGCGAAATGTTCGCCGTTAAGAAACACCGCGGGGACTGCCATGACGTGACGTTGCTGAGCTTCAGCGGCAAACACGGCGCCGTTTATCGTTACGTTAGATACATCTTCGTTTAGGACGCTCATGAGGTTAAGGGACTGCACCACTTCGGGGCAATTGTGGCAACTTAGGCTAACATACACTTCAAAATTGTAGGTGCCACGCAGCTTGCAGATCTCCTGCACTGTTTTGGCGGCAGCTTTAGGCGCGCGCCCGCTCACCTGCAGGATGGCCAAAACGAGCGAAGCAAATTCATGCCCCATCGGCACACCGGCAAACGTCACGCCGGTACACTCTAGTGGGCGGTCTATCTGGAAACTAGGCGTCCGGGGCAGGTTCACGTATTCGGCGGTAATGCGTGGCGAGGCGTGGAGGAGCTCTTGTACCAGTTCTTCAACGTGCGCGGAATGCAGGTCATTTCCTAAACTTACTTTGAGGACTACCTCACCCTCCATCAGGGCGAGGTAGTCTTTTAGCTCCGCTCGTAATGTATCGCTTAGTAGCATGATGCGAACACCTATATCTTCCCTACTAAGTCAATGCCGGGAATGAGAGTCTTAGCGTCTTCCTGCCATTTCGCCGGGCATACTTCGTTGGGGTGCTTGCGCACGTACTGGGCGGCCTTGATTTTATTTATCAGAGTGCTGGCGTCGCGCCCGATGCCGCCGGCATTGATCTCCATGGCCTGAATGACGCCATCGGGGTCGATAATGAACGTGCCGCGATCAGCTAAGCCTGCGTCTTCAATCAACACGCCGAAGTTGCGGGAGAGGACATGCGCAGGGTCGCCTACCATGGCGTATTTGATTTTCTTAATCGCAGGCGAGCTGTCGTGCCAAGCCTTGTGCGCAAAGTGCGTGTCGGTCGACACCGCGTAGACTTCTACTCCTAATGCCTTCAGTTTGTCGTACTCGCCCTGCAGGTCCTCAAGCTCAGTCGGGCAAACAAACGTAAAGTCTGCGGGATAAAACACAACTACGCTCCACTTGCCCAAAAAATCTTGCTCCGAAACCGCTCCGAACTTCCCGTCCTTAAAGAAATTAGTCTTAAACGGCAAGACTTTGCTCCCAACTAGTGACATTAGACATACCTCCTCTTGGTTATCGTAATTATTATTACCTAATAACTTTTGCGTGTCAATACCTACTAAAGCAAAAGAGCAGAACTAAGTTCTGCTCTCCTCGCTATAGCTTTCCTAGCAACCGGATAGCGGCCTCGATCGCTGCGTCGGGGTCTTCGCCATTTGTCATCTGGGCCTTAAGGGCATCCGCCATGTAGCACCCCAACACTTTCATGCCTACTTGGTCGACAGCCGCTTTCATGGCTGCCAGTTGAATGAGGACCTTTTCACAGTCCGCCTGCTCGTCTATAAGGCGCTGTACGCCCCGCGCCTGCCCTTCTATACGACTCAGGCGGTCCTTGAGATCTTTGGCGAGCTTCTCCTTGTTCATGCGACCACCTCCTAAATGTTAGTTCTGCGCCTTGTTACTTGCCCGAGATGGTGACCCCTGCGGCGGCCAGATAGGGCAACAGCGCACCGCCAAAGTTGACGCGCTCAGCGGAAATGCCCTTGATGTTGGCAAACATCTCAGCTAAGTTGCCGGCGACCATGGTTTCGTTCACGGGGTAGAGAATCTTGCCGTTCTCAATATAATAGCTGTTCTTGGCTACCCCTGAAAAGTCGCCGTTAGCGCTTGGGTAGCCGCCGGAATAACGAGCTAAGAGCAGACCCCGCTCTACGCCTGCTACCAGTTCGGCAAAGGTAACGTCGCCTGCATCGACCACAAAACAGCCGCCGGCATTGCGAGCCCGCTCGCGCCTTGTTTTGTTTGCTCCATAGAGGCTAAGCATGAAGCTCTGTAGCACGCCGCGCTCAATCAAAGTCACGTCCTCGGCCACAAAGCCGTCGGAGGTGATGGCATAGCCGTCGGCAATCTGAGGCGACCTCGGCTTACAAGAAAGGGTCAACTGCTCGCCCGCCACTTTCTGCCCGAGCTTATCCTTAAACAGGCTGGTCCCGGCGATCAGTGGGCGGTCGCTCAAGAAAGTGGCGACGTAGAACGACAGCAGCCCCTCCAAACAGTCCGGCGTAATAACGATATCCCCGACAAACTTGCCGGGCATGGCACGCGCTTCGAGTTGCTCTGCCGCTTGCCCTAACAGCAGGGCAAATGACCCGCAGTGGAGCAGTTCCTGCTCTAGATCTGCAAGTGAGACTTGGCTGTAATTAAACGAAGAGGTCTTCCCGCCGTCTTTAGCGGAAAACAGCGAAGTAAGCTGATACACCCCCCGCCGGCTGCTTAGGTCGACGCCGTTAGAGTTAGTTAAGCGGGACTCAGTCACGGTGTGGGCAAAGATTGTCTCGGCCAGCCGCACTTTAGGGAACCGCGAGGGCACAACATCGGCATACTGCTTAAGCAGCGCATACATGCGATCCAGGTCGGGCTCATGCTGACCTAGAGCTATGTGTTGTTTGGCTTGGAAGGGGGAAATGTCGTAAGCCTCGTCTTGTGCGGAGGCCTTGCACAACTCCATAAGCGAAGCCATGGCCTCATCTAAGGATTGGCTGTCAAGCTGGTTGACGGATATTTCACCCTTTTGCGCGCTCTTGATCGCCATCAAAGTGAGCGTTTCGTTCTGTGTCGAACGCAAGAGGGACATCTCTGTGCCATGAAGATTTAGCTCCACTTGTTTCTTCTTTGTCAGCAGGCACTGAAAATTGTCGGCCCCGTGTCGGCGCAGGGCGTCGCTGCAGTAGCCTAGAACGTCCATCACTTCTATCTACCCCCAATGTTGATGAGACATTTGACAGCTGCGCCGCCCATGCCCACCGGTATTAGCTGCTTCTTGCCGCACATGCCGCCATTTGACCAACGCATATCGTCAGAGACCATGGTCACGCTTTTGAGCACATCAAACGCGACGCCGGAAATGGTGAGGTCCCTAATAGCGCGACCTAGCTTGCCCTGTTTAATTTCGTAGCCAAGTACCACGCCAAACATAAACTCGCTGGTAGTATCAGCTTGCCCGTTGCTTGGTTTCATCAGATAGTACCCGTCTTCAATGCTGGCAATCATGTCGGCGAGCTTGCTGGAACCGGGCACAATGATGGTGTTGCGCATGCGAATCAGGGGTTCGTCAAAGTACTCGTAGGCGCGGGCGTTGCCGGTGGGGCTCACCCCAAAGCGCCGTGCGCTGTGCTTATTGTGCATGTAGCCCTTAAGTACGCCCTCGTCGATTAGGATTTGATCTTCAGCTAACGTCCCCTCGTCATCGATGTAGATGGGCATGGGGCAGGTCTGACCGCGGAAGGTGTGCGCAAAGTCCACTAGTGTGATGAGCGGGCTGGCGCAGAGCTGCCCCAAGTAATCGCCGGCAACTGAGCCGGCAAAGACTAGATCTGCTTCGGCAGTGTGCCCAATAGCCTCGTGCGCTAGGATGCCTGCCAGCGCGGAATCAAGCACGCACTCGCGGAGACCGGCGTCGGCATAGACGCCTTCACTCTTTTTCTCTAGGTGCTCGTACAGGGCGTCTATGGCAGGGAAGAGGGTTTGCGGTTCCCCGAAGACATCTTCAAACTGCCCCAGTCCCCCTGCCGACTCAAAGACTTCGACCGGCCCTGACGCCGTATCCTTCAACATACTCACGCGCAGGACGGAGCGAGCCAACAGCGAGTAGAGGGAAGCCCCGTCGGCGGTTAGCAATTGCTTCTCCATGTCGAGGCAGCTTAGCATAACTCCACGGCTGCTAAGACCAGGGTACTTCTCGGTTATATACGCATCGAGCGCTTTCATGAACTGCATGGTCTCGCTTTGTGACAAGCGCGGCTTTGCGGTGGCAAAGCTTCTCTCGGCGACGGGCTGACTGGGGGCAAAAGGCGCATGGCCCTTCTTTTCGCGCTGGTCAAGAAACGCGGCACTATGCGCAGCTTCGCGAATAACTTCGCCGACCCTGTCGTAGCCGGGTGCGGAAGCAAATCCCCAAGAGCCACCGACATAGGTACGAGCGGAAACCCCTCCCGTAGCGCCTTTCACGTTCTGCACTAGGTTGCCGTTCAGATAGGCGATGTTCATGACCCGATTTTCTTGCGCACGCAGTTCTGTGTACTGACTAAAGAGCGACCGGTAAGTTTGTAAGTCTTGCCTTATCATACATGCCCTCCTCGGAGTAAGTCTGACGTACCCCTATTATATATTGCAGGTCTCCCGCAATAATCCTGCTTTCCTACCGCCTTGCTTGTGCTGCAGTAGCCTCTAAGCAATCTGATTAGCCCACTGTACGGCAGACAAATACAAGTCCATCAGGCGCCCGGGCGGCATTTCGACCCGTCGCTGTAGGCGTTCTACCGACGGCCAGTCTGCCCGCTCAAACGCCATCACCTCATCTAACAAGAGGCGCAAGGTGTTGCGCCGACCCTCCAAAGCGTCGGCCACCTCTCCCGGCAACGGCAGTTCAGCAAAAATCCCCGGCATGGGCCTCCCCAAGATAACGTCGATGGCGGAGAGTATCCCCGTCAGGAAGTACATGAAGTTGTTTGTGCGTGTGCGCCGGTCACGGGCGATACCCTCCATAAGTCGGCCGCGCACCAAGCATGTCTTTACTAATTCCCTATTCTGAACGTGTTGTGAGCCCATCAACAGCATTAGATAGGCCCACTTTTTGAGCTCGACCGTTCCGATGCGCATGAAGGCCTGCTCGAGCGATTCTATGCGGTATTGCGCGCCAAACACCACTGAGTTTGCCATGCGAAGCAACTTGTACATCAGGCCAAGGTCGCGCTTGAAGGCCTCCGAAAGCGCTGCGAAATCCGGCTCCGAGCGCTCTAGCTCAGTGATGGCAGTGATCAAGTTAGCTGGGAGCGACGCCACTTCGGTGCCAATGATGACGCGTGGCTTACTGAAGAAGTACCCCTGAAAGAGGTCGAACCCTAGCTTGAGGGCAAGGTCAAAGTCCTCCCTGCTGTCTAACTTCTCGGCGACAAACAACTTTTTCCCTTGGTACCGCAAGAGACACTTTTGTTGGAGGGCACGGCTAAGCGAAGTCGTCTCTATTTTAATAATAGAGACGAGTTCAAGTAACGGGTCCAGATGCGGCTGACAGACAAAATCATCTAGAGCTAGTACGTACCCTTCTCTAACGAGCTTTTTGCAGGCGGCGAGGACAGCCGGCGTAGGGTCCGTGAGTTCAATAATCTCGACCACGATCCGTTCCTTGGGTAAGAGCAATGGAACTTCCCGCTCCAGCAACTCTCCGGAAAAGTTGATGAAGGCCTTAGTTCCGCATGTAAGGTCATCAAAGTGCATGGACAAAAAAGCATTGTTGATGACAACGGCGGTAGCCTGACTATGGCTTAATCCCTCAAAAAAGTTGCGCTCGCTCCGGCGGTACAGGAGTTCATAGCCATAGACATTCATTATCCGATCGAAAATGGGCTGCCTGCCGACAAAAACATCCACTGCTCCACCCCCTAATTCCGACCCAAGACGGTCAATAAATCTTGTTCACCCACTGCAATGCGTCGAAATAGGCAGACATAAACGCGCTCATAGGGACTTTAGTGAAGAAGCCTTTCCGTTCTAGCACATCCCACTCCGCCCGTTCGAACGCAATGACGCTATCCAAGGGAGTGCGCAGCTGGTTGGGATGCCCCAGCAGGGCGGCACTAACGTCATGGGGGAGAGGCAGCTCCTTAACAATGTCCGACATAGGGCGGCCAAGAATTACATCAATAGAAGAAAACAGGCCGGTGAGAAAATGGGGGAAACCCCCCTTTAAGCCACTACCCTGACGTGCAATCTCTTCCATGAGTTTGCCGCGCACCAAGCAAGCCTTGATTAGCTCTTGATTCTTGCTAGCTTGCGCATCCATCAGAATCATCAGGTAGACCCACTTCTTAAACTCGATAAGGCCCATGCGCACCAGTGCTTGCTCGATGGACTCGATTCGCTGCACAGCGCCTAGTGCAGCCGAGTTAGCCAGCTTTAACAGCTTGTAGACTAACGCCACGTCGCGCTGGATAATGGCAGTAATGACTTGGTAATCCGGCTCTTCGCGGTCTAGCTCGGTAATAATCTCAACTAGACTCGCGTTAAGGCGCTGGATTTCGCGACCCGAGACAATGACTGGCTTACTAAAGAAGTACCCCTGGAATAGATCAAACCCCAGCTGTTGCGCATAATCAAACTCCGCCTGCGTGTCTATCTTTTCGGCGACAAAGCACTTCTTCCCCCGGTAACGAAAGAAGAATTGCTGTTGTGTGTCGTCGCGCAGGGAGGCAAGCTCTAGCTTAACAATCGATGCCAGCTCCAGAAGCGGCATCATATCTTCGCGGTGCACATAATCATCTAGCGCTAATACGTAGCCCTGCTCTACTAGCTTGCGGCAAGCCAGAACTACAGCACTAGTTGGCTCTACTCGCTCTAGCACCTCGACTACCAGGCTTTCTTTGGGCAAGAGCAGCGGCACCTCGCGTTCCAGAAGATCGCCGGAGAAGTTAATGAAGGCGCGTGTCCCGCTCGTGAGCTCGCCAAAGTGCATCGCGAAGAATGCGTTGTTGATTAGCTCAGCCGTAGCTTGGTTATCGCTCAGCCCTTCGAAGAAGTTCTTCTGGCTGCGGCGGTATAGAAGCTCATAGCCATATGTCTTCATGCGGCGATCAAATATAGGCTGTCGGCCTACGTAGACCTCCAAACACTTTCCCCCTAGCCTGAAGTCGACAAAACCAAGCCTTAACCGATCTGCTCCGGCCAAGGCTTGGCGCCATCTATTTCTGATTGGCGCGACACGTCTCACTGATGCTTGGGCACTTCTACTGACTTTCGACCTTTATAGACAAAATCCTGCTACGCCGATTATATTTACCAAAAGAAGCAAAAGGGACGGAGCCTTTTGCTTCAGGTTCGCGTTAGATAGAGTACCGGCAGCACAATCCGCACTTCCTGAGGCATGTCTTTGTTTCCCCACCACACCACGAAGTTGACGCTAGCCCGCGTCGGAACGAAGCCTCTCTGCGCCTGTACAGCCAGAATGGCTTCGCATTTCTTCGAGACGCGAAACACGACTCTTTCGCCCTTGTAGCCGAAGTAGTTTTGGTAGTGCAGTTCATCACCGCTCCTTAGCTCTTGGATCAGATCTTGCCGACTGGCATAGACGCCAAGTTGCACGTCCTCGTGCGTGAGGGGCAGAACAAGTTCGGCGGGTTCAGGGTAGGCCTGGCTGTCGATGGCACTTGCGAGGTCAGCCGTTCTAATGTGGCTTAGGTATTCGCCGCTGTAGCGGATGGCAAGGTTGGATTTAGCGCGGGTAATTGCCACGTAGAGCTGGCGTTTCTCGTCTTCACTCGGCGGGCTGCTGTTTTTTAAGAGCAGAAAGACGTTGTCGAATTCCTTGCCCTTAGCTTTGTGAATTGTGGAAACGACTATAGTCTCGTTGGGACCACCTGCGAAGTCTTCTAGCTTAGACTCTTGCAGATACGTCTCAAAATCGGAGATGTACTTCTTAGCTTCGGCTTGAGCTTCAAACTGCGCAATCAGTCGCTCGCACAGCCCCAGTATGGCGCTGCGCTGATAAACATTGCTTAGCGCCATTTTAGCCTGCTCCCAAGTTTCGTCGTCAGCGAGCGGCGACTGGGCGCGCGCCTTAACCTGCGTCAGAAAGAAGCGCAACTCGGCGAGGTTTAGCAGCTGAAAAGTATCGTTAGTCTGAATCAGCCGCGTGCTTAAGCCCCGCTGCCTTAGCATCCCGACTGTTTGCCAGGCCTCGTCATTAGTCCTAACCAGAGCGCAGGTCGAACCCTTGAGATCTGCACTCGCGATATCCTGCACAAAGGGCAGGAGCAAGTTCGGGGTAGTTTGCCGCACAACCTGCACTGTGCCTTGCTCTTTGCTCACCGGCTCGATAGGGTTCTGTTTCAGCCGACCCTCCATGCGCGCGGCATGAGCATTCGCATAATCCACTATGCTCACGTTGCTGCGGTAGTTCTGCAGCAGCTCATAGGTGGTGGCTGAGTGCTCTTTAACAAATGTCGCCATGTGTTCGGTGCTAGACCCGCGCCATTGGAAAATGTTCTGGTCATCGTCCCCCACCATTATCACCCGGAGACCCTCGTTTTGCTCTATAAGCTCTTTCACCAATGCGTAGATTGACGCATCC
>CAYGHR010000046.1:0-11288 GCA_964349715.1 uncultured Peptococcaceae bacterium | reverse complement strand
CTCGGCTGCGGGACCTGCACCTACTATTGCCCCACCTGCCACTGCTACGACATTCGCGACTTCAGCCGTAGGGACCACGGCGTGCGTTATCGTACTTGGGACTCGTGCATGTTTTCGAGCTTTACCAACATGGCTGGGGGTCATAACCCAAGACCAACCCGAGCAGATCGTCTCCGGAACCGCTTTTTCCACAAACTTAACTATTTTGTCAAAAAGCAAGGTGAGTTGGCTTGCGTCGGTTGCGGCCGTTGTGCGGAGCTATGTCCTGTAGGGATTTCTATCAGCAGTGTGCTGAAAAAGATTGGCGGTGACCTCTATGAATCTTAACCCCCTGCTGCCTGTTAACGGAGTCGTGACCAACATAATTTGCGAGAGCAGGGACGTAAAGACTTTTCAGGTTAGACCCGAAAGCCTGTTCTATCACTTGCCGGGCCAGTGTGCCATGTTGTCGCTGCTTGGCATTGGGGAAGCCCTCTTCTCCATTACATCCCCACCGGGTCGCGATTATTTAGAGTTTAGTATAAAAAGGGTCGGAAAGCTGACGGAAGCGCTGCACCAGCTCGAGGTGGGAGACGAAGTAGGCATTCGCGGTCCTTATGGGAATGGGTTTCCCATAGAGCGTCTAAAGGACAAGAACCTGTTGTTCATTGGCGGCGGAATTGGCCTGGCGCCGCTGCGCTCGCTTGTGCAGTATGCGTTGGATAATCGCGCCGTGTATCCCGGCAAGCTTCAGCTAGTTTACGGAGCACGCTCCGTGGAAGACCTGCTGTTTGAGCGGGATATCCGCGGGGGGTGGCCAAAAGAGAGGGATTTTAAGGTCAATCTGTCCGTGGACGTGCCTCATGAAGACTGGGATGGGTTTGTCGGCTATGTCCCCAATTACCTGGAGCAACTACCCCTAGACCCCGAAAATACCGTTGCGGTGACCTGTGGGCCGCCGATTATGATCAAGTATGTCCTTAAGACCCTAGAGAAGTTAGGCTTCCCACCTGAGCAGATTGTCACGACGCTCGAGTACAAAATGAAGTGCGGGATAGGGAAATGCGGCCGCTGCAACCTAGACGAACACTACGTCTGCAAAGATGGACCTGTCTTCTACCTGTCTGACCTGCAAAAGATCAAGAACGACTTCTGTAAATAAAGGGATGGACTCAGTGAGCCCCCGAGACGGCAACGAAATCTAGCGAAACGTACTAGGAGCGTGTCCCAAAAGGGACGCGCTCCTCCCTTGTCTGCCATGAAGCGTACAAAAGGACCAAAACATACATTGCCTACTAAAGGCGTTAAAGTCCGAACCATCTGATATCTTGAAGTGGATGTCCTGCAGGGCAGAGGTCGTAAGGATGTAAATCACGCCGCCAATTCAGGTGTGGAAGGAGGAAAGGATGAATTGAAGAAGACTACTCAGCTGAAGCAGTCTATCAGAAGTGGGAAGATTGTCGTTGCCCCCGGGGCTTTTAATCCGCTTGCCGCGAAAATTGTCGAGCAGTCAGGTTTTTCGGCAGTCTACATAACCGGATATGGAGCCTCTGCCGACCTACTAGGTGCCCCTGACTTTGGCCTCCTAACGTTGACAGAGATGGCGAACCATGCCGCGAGAATAGTTCAAGCCGTGACAGTCCCTGTCGTGGCTGATGGGGACACCGGATACGGGAATCCTCTGAACGTACGGCGAACGGTCCAAGAATACGAGAGGGCGGGGGTCGCCGCTATCCACATAGAAGATCAGGTGATGCCTAAGCGCTGTGGTCACATGGAAGGGAAGCAAGTCATCGACGCCAGAGAGTGGGCAAAAAAAATCCAAGCGGCCGTAGACACCCGGAGCGACCCGGATTTTCTGGTCATAGCCAGGACCGATGCCAGGGCAGTGCATGGGCTCGATGAAGCCATAATCAGAGCGAAAATGGCTATAGCGGCAGGCGCAGACATGATTTTTGTCGACGCACCCCAAAGTGTCGATGAGTTAAAGCTGCTGCGCGAAAGTATCGACGCCCCACTCATGGCCAACATGATCGAGCACGGAAAGACACCCCTGTTGTCAGTGCCGGAACTGCAGGCGATAGGGTATAACCTCGTGATCTATCCGCTGACGTCACTCTACGCGGCCGCCGGTGCCATGCTCGCGGCGATGGCCGAGCTGCAAGCTACCGGGACCACAGCCGGCTGCATTGCGCAGATGCTCACCTTTCAACGCTTTAACGAACTCGTTGGGTTGAAAGAGATGCAAAGATTAGAGACGAAGTATCGGGTGGACTGACGGCGCATCCCCGTGCTTGAGACCGTAGCAGAAGCAAAACTATCGATACGATCCCCTGCAGGTACGTATTGAGTTATAAACTATAGGAGGGTATGCCAGTGTCAGAGAACAAAATACTAACGCCTAAGGTGACTTGGGTTGGGTATGTCGCGCTCATTGTCGCTATCATGATTTTCTCAGGCGCATTTGCCAATCAACAAGGGTGGATTAGAGTATTTGACTTTACGGTACTTAACGGAGCTTTCGGTAGAATTACCACAGGGGGAACGCCGACCAGCTTCACTTTCCGCGGCACTGGGGGAACTGGTGCTCGTGACGGTTTTATGTTTGCCTTGGAGTTGATGCCGGCTGTGATTCTGGCCTTGGGCCTCATTGGTCTAGTAGAAGGGCTGGGCGGGTTGGCTGCCGGTCAGAAGCTGCTTACACCTTTGCTAAAGCCACTAATGGGTATTCCTGGCGTGTGCGGCCTTGCGCTGATTGGCAGCTTACAGAGCACAGATGCGGGAGCAGGGATGACAAAGGAGCTATTTGAGCACGGCCAAGTCACTGATGATGAGCGCACGGTTTTTGGGATGTTTCAGTTCAGTGCTGCAGCGACGATTACGAACTACTTTTCATCCGGAGTAGCGCTGTTTGGCTTTTTGCTTGTTCCCATTAGCGTGCCACTGGTCGTAATATTGGTCTTCAAAGTCTTTGGCGCAAACCTGATGCGGTTCTACCTAAAGATGGCTCAAAAAAAGTCGGCCCCTAGCGTGCCGCCGCAAACCAACTAAGGAGAAGGAGGGAAAAGTATGGCCTCAACACAAATGACCAGTAACAAGCAGAATGCCCTCGATATGTTCATTAACGGGGCACGGCGCGGTTTTACCATAGCCACAACGAACATGCTCCCAAATGTGCTTATGGCATTCGTTCTCATCCGCATCCTTAACGTCACCGGACTCCTCGACATAGTGGGAGCGACCTTCAGGCCTGTTATGGCCCTCTGGGGCTTGCCAGGCGAGGGAGCGACAGTTCTGCTAGCTGCCGTTATGAGCATGGGTGGCGGGATAGGAGTGGCAGCGGGGCTGTATACGGCCGGGACCCTCAGTGGGGCTGACATCACCATTCTTATTCCAGGCATTTATCTCATGGGAGGTCTTGTGCAGTTTATCGGTCGCTGTCTGGGCACAGCGGAGGTCAACACTAAGTATTTTGCACACATGGTGGTTATTGCGATTTTGAATGCCCTACTGGCGATGTGGGTAATGCGTGTGGTCATGGCTTTCTTCTAATGCATGGGGCTGCAAGCAGAGGTCGAGTGGTAGGCGTGAAAGGAGGAGCCAGCGATGCGAGAGGCGATTCTCAAAGCGACAGACGCACATAAAGAGGCAATTCTAAAAACATATGAGCAGCTGCATGCCTTGCCGGAGTGGGGACTAGAAGAGTACAAGACTTCCGCGTACATCAAGGAGTGGTTGCGGGATGCAGATATTCCAACACGAGAGCTTGCCGCTACCGGCCTTGTAGCCGAGTTAGTCGGTGATGAGCCGGGACCGGTTGTCGGCCTGCGCGTTGACATTGATGCCCTTCCCTTTAAGAACGAGGCGGGAGAGACGTACTATGTGCACGCTTGCGGGCACGATGCGCACACTGCCATGGGTCTTTGGGTGCTCAAAGTGTTGAAAGAGTTGAACCTTGTTAAGCGTGGACAGGTACGGGTTATCTTTCAGCCTGCTGAGGAGCGGCTGGTGGGTGCACGCAACATGATTACGGCCGGGGCGGCCGCAGGCCTAGATGAGCTCTACGGGGTTCACATCAGGCCAGTTCAGGAAGCGCGGCTCGGGCAAGCGGCACCCGCTCTTTGGCAAGGTGGCAGCACAGTCGCCGAGCTCACAGTAACTGGGAAGGCGGCGCACGGAGCTCGGCCACACTTGGGTGTCAATGCAATCGATGGGGCAACTCTCGCTATCATGGCCATAAATTCTATCTGGGCTAATCCTACGCAACAGTGGTCGGCCAAGGTAACAAAGATTACGGGCGGCGGGGTAGCCAGCAACATCATCCCTGATAGGGCAATTTTCACGGTCGATATGCGCGCGGAGACGGATAGTGTTATGGAGGAGATAATTGGGAAGGTCAGAGTTGCCGGCGAAGGTGGAGCGCTTGCGGTTGGCGGCAAGGCAGAGATGAACATTTTAGGTGCCGTCCCTGCAGCTCAGTACGACCAAGAACTCATCGACAACCTAGCAGTCGCTATCACCGAGGTCCTAGGACCCGAGGGCCTAATTCCGCCGATCAAAAGTCCCGGCAGCGACGACTTTCACGAGTTCAAAAAGGCTGACCCTCGCCTGAAGGCGGCCTTCCTAGCACTAGGAGCGGATGCGACGCCCGGGTTACACGACCCGCAGATGCGACTTGCCACGGATTCGCTTCTCATTGGCACAAGAATCTTAGTTTTCGCTTTGGCTCAACGCGTCAGGTCAGGCGGGTAAGTACCCTATGTGCCTATCAGGCAACACAACCACACAGGGAGGTTGTTAAACAGTGCTTGAGGACAGACCGTTCTTCACCATTCTAAGGGGTGCCCACGTCTTGGCGCCGACAGATATCGGGCCCTGTGACGTTCTCGTCGCCGGCGAGAAGGTGGCTGCACTTGGTCCGAACTTGACGTTGCCGTCAAGCCTACTATGCCACGAAGTCCGATTGGACGGGCACTTCTTGGTTCCTGGTTTCATTGATGGGCATGTTCACCTCATTGGCGGGGGTGGCGAGGGTGGATTTACCACTCGGACACCTGAGGCTACCCTTTCCTCTGTGACAAGGGCAGGGGTAACCACAGTGATCGGATGCCTTGGCACCGACGGCATTACGAGAAACATGGCTGGGCTACTGGCCAAGGCGCGCGGTTTGGAGGGAGAGGGCATTAGTGCTTTTATCTACACCGGCGCTTACCAAGTCCCTACACCAACTATAACGGGCAGTGTGCGCGAGGACATCATCGTTGTTGACAAGGTAATCGGGGCCGGGGAGATAGCCATAGCGGACCACCGCTCGGCTCAACCAACGCGCGTGGAAATCCAAAAATTAGCGGCGGAGGCTCGCGTTGGCGGAATGCTGAGCGGAAAGGCAGGAGTGCTTCACTTACATATTGGCGATGGAAAGAGCGGTCTTAAGATGCTATTTGAGATCGTTGAGGAAGGCGAAATCCCCATCACTCAGTTCACCCCCACGCACGTTAATCGCAATCCGTGGCTACTTGAGCATGCCAGTGACTGGGGTAAGCGGGGCGGGTACGTCGATGTCACTTCCGGAGTAGGCCTCGCGAACGCGGTCGGAAATGCAGTAAAGCCCAGTCGTGCTGTAAGGCAGCTACTAAGCGAAGGCGTGGAACTCAGCCGGATTACTATGAGCTCAGATGGGAATGGGAGCATGCCATATTTTGATGGAAAGGGCAACTTGATCGGACTCATGGTGGCCAACCAGAACTCTCTTCTTGAGGAGATGCGCGATCTGGTGCGTTTGGAAGGACTTCCTTTGACAATGGCCGTTCAGCTCATCACCGGCAATGTCGCCCGCATTCTCAAGCTTTGGCCGCGCAAGGGAAGCATCCAGGTAGGGGCGGATGCCGATTTCGCGGTGCTTACCCCAGACGTCTTGCTGCACCAAGTCTGGGCACGAGGGCGGCTAATGGTGGATGAGGGCAGCCCTTTGGTTTGGGGTACATTCGAGAAGCAGCGTGGTTAAGAGAAACGCTGAAATCCACCGGCGTAATGTGTGTAAATCGTGAGTTGCGAGAGCGCCCGAAATGCGGGCGCTCTCATTTTTGCGCTCGAAAGGTCTGTTTACGAAAGGGACAAAACAGACAATAGCAACGGAAGTGCCTCATAATGCAGAAAATTTGATATTTTAGTTATGGGCGTCGCGCTCAGGAATTCTCCATGCGCAGATGTTCCGAACATATCTTAAGGAGGGGGTCAACATTAGTAAGGGTAAATCATCTCCGTATCTTTCCTACATTATTCCCGTCGTGCTAGGCATCGTGATTCTCCTCATCCCCATCCCCGAAGGACTCACCCCTGCCGCTTGGCGGTATTTCGCGCTGTTCATCGCCGTGATTGCGGCACTAGTGCTCGAACCGTTGCCGGGCTCGGTCATTGGGCTCCTCGGAGTGTCAGCCGCTGCCATCCTTGGTCTCGTCGATGCTCGCCCTGCCGAGTCAATTCGATGGGCGTTGTCAGGATTCTCTGACGGCGTTGTGTGGCTTATTTTTGTAGCCACCATGTTTGCCCTAGGCTACGAAAAGACGGGGCTAGGCAAACGCGTTGCACTGCTGATGGTGTCGGCCCTCGGCAAGACCACCCTAGGCCTCGGCTACGCCAGCACCTTCTCTGACTTGGCGCTTGCACCCTTTATGCCGTCAAACACGGCGCGCAGTGCAGGCACCATTTATCCGGTCATCAGTAACATCCCGCCGCTCTACAAGTCAGAGCCCGGTCCCACTGCCGGCAAAATGGGGTCATTCCTGATGTATGTGACCTTCGTTATGCAGTGCGTGACGAGCTCGATGTTTCTCACCGGACTTGCGCCGAACCTCTTGGCCATCGGCCTTATCACAACAGCCTATAAAATTAACATCTCGTGGAATCAGTGGCTGATGGGCTTTTTGCCGATCGGCATTTTGTTCATGCTGGTGCTGCCTTGGGTAGTATACAAGCTATACCCACCCAAGATAACCTCCAGCCCCGATGTAGCGGCGTGGGCCAAGACAGAGCTCAAGAAAATCGGCGCGCTCACCGTGAAAGAAGGCACCATGCTGCTCCTTGGCCTGCTGGCACTGGGGTTGTGGATCTTCTTCCGCGAGCAGTTTAACGCCACAACCGTCGCTCTGATCGTATTCTCCCTGATGTTGGCGTTAAAAGTGGTTGACTGGAACGATGTCTTGGGCAACAAGGCTGCTTGGAATACACTAATCTGGTTTGGCACACTCGTTACTTTGGCCGCCGGACTTACCCGAGTTAACATTGTGAAGTGGCTCGGAGAGTCCATCGCCGAAGCCCTAGGCGGTATGTCCATAAACATGACTGTAATGATCCTAGTCGCCGCGTTTTTTATAGTTCACTACTTCTTTGCCAGCATCACCGCCCATGCTACCGCCCTGATGCCGGTATTCTTGGGCGTAGGGTTGGCGATTCCTGACTTCCCACTTCTGCCTTACGCCTTGCTGCTCGCCTAC
Source organism: uncultured Peptococcaceae bacterium (assembly GCA_964349715.1). Lineage (GTDB taxonomy): Bacteria > Bacillota > UBA994 > UBA994 > UBA994 > UBA994. The sequence goes on along the minus strand of CAYGHR010000046.1, from coordinate 3,816 downwards.
TCCTTAGGGCTCATGGGTGTCTTGACTCCTTATGCCACAGGACCGGCCCCGGTCTATTATGCCAGTGGATACATAAGTCGCCGTGACTTCTGGCTCTATGGCGCAATCTTTGGGGCCATCTTCTTGGTCGTTCTGCTTGGCCTCGGCTTCCCGTATTTGATGATGTTACACGGATAGGTAAGCTAGCATCGCTTGCACGAAGCCTGCGTGTGAACTGCATCTCTGCCCCCGTTCCGTTACACCGGCGCGGGGGTCATCTCTAACAATGCTGAAAGGGTGTTCTGACATGAACCAGGCCACTATCACCCTGATTATACTGGCAGTTGCCGTACTGCTGTTTGTGTCTGAAAGGCTGTCGCTAGCCGTTACCGCGGTAGCGGTAGCCATGGCGCTTTATCTTACCGGCGTTATTTCAGCAGCCGATGCGTTCGCTGGATTTGTCAACCCATCGGTCATATTGTTTGTGGGCATGTTTGTTGTTGGCGGCGGACTATTTTCGACTGGGGTGGCCACCAAAGCCGGGAACTTAATCGTAAAGTGGTCTGGGGGGAACGAGCGCACGTTGCTGGTGGCGGTCATGGTGCTCGCGGCTGCTATGTCGGCGACCCTGTCTAACACCAGTACCGTTGCCGTACTCATGCCCGTTACCATTGGTATTGCTGCCGCCTCCGGACTGGCGCGGGGCAAACTCCTGATGCCGCTTGCCTTTGCAGCGGGCTTAGGTGGTATGATTACCCTAGCCGGTACGCCTCCCAATGCTATTGTGCGTGGTGTGCTCGAAGGCTCTAAGCTGGGAACGTTTGGGTTCTTTGAGTTTGGTCTAATTGGAGTGCCGCTGACGATCGCCGGCATACTGTACATGGCCACGGTGGGGTATAAACTTATCCCAGATCGCACCGGCGTAGGGAAAGCACTAGATATGCCCTTAGCTCCAGACCAAAACATTCCTCTTAGCAGCCCATGGAAGCAGTGGATTGCTATAACGGTCTTCGCGGGTACCATTCTTGCCATGATGTTTGAACGGAGGCTTGGGGTCCCAATTCACGTTAGCGCAGTGCTTGGCGCGCTGACGCTTGTAGCTACAAAGGTGCTAAGTGACAAACAAGCCTATGAGGCTATTGACTGGGGCACGATCTTCCTGTTCTCTGGCATGCTCCCCATGGCCACAGCACTGGATCGTTCCGGAGCCGGCAAGCTGATTGCCGATAGCGTGATTAGTATCGTGGGCCAAGGGGCCAGCCCCTTCCTCATAACTGCGGTACTCTTTTTCGTGGTCGGGGGCTTGACCCAGTTTATGTCCAATACTGCTGCGGCAGCGGTATTAGCTCCGCTGGCCTTGGTCATTGCCAATGGTCTTGGCGCTGACCCCAGAGCGGTCTTGATGACCGTGGGCATAGCCGCCTCGTGCGCTTTTGCTACCCCTGTTGGCACCCCACCCAATACGCTGGTGGTTGGGCCGGGTAAGTTTAAGTTCCTTGATTACACCCGCGTCGGATTTCCTTTGGTCTTGGTAATGTTCGTAGTCTCAGTTGTTCTCATCCCCATGATTTGGCCTTTCTTCCCGTAACGCGGGCAGCCATATCCAAATGTAAGGAGGTAAACTAGTGGCAGAACAGTTGCAGAAGCTTACGGAGATAGTAGCGCGCTTTCTCGACATTGTCGGCAAGCGTCTGCCGGATGATGTCATGCTCAGGCTCAAAGAGCTTAGGGCAAATGCCGGAACAGACCTCGAGCGCATCCTCTATGACTCCATGTTCGATAACATGGACCAAGCAATTGCGCTTAACCGCCCCATTTGTCAGGACACAGGCGTGATTAGCTTCTATGTGAAGGCAGGCAGTGAGTCCAAGCTCTTGCCTGTGCTGAAGCAAGCATTAGTCGCGGGTGTGGGGGAAGCTACCGAGAAGTCGCCCTTGCGCCACAATGCCGTAGAGGTTTTTGATGAAAAGAACACCGGCACCAACATTGGCGAGCGCATACCCTTTATCGTTTGGGACATTGTGAGCGGCACGAGTGAAGTGGAAATCGAAGCTTACATGGCCGGAGGTGGTGGCAGCCTGCCCGGCAGAGCAATCACGCTAATGCCTTCCGCAGGGTATGAGGGCGTGGCAAAATACGTCCTTGACACCATGGTGGAGTTAGGAGTTAACGCCTGTCCACCGCTGTTAGTTGGAGTGGGGATAGCCGGCTCGGCCGAGATTGCCGCACTGCTGTCTAAGAAGGCCATTTTACGGCCTTTGGGCACAAAACATCACAATCCACGGGGCGCCGAGTTTGAGCAGTTGCTCGAGCAAGGACTTAACAATTTAGGCGTAGGCGCGCAAGGGCTGCCGGGCAAGACATTTGTTATGGGCGTGCACGTAGAATCGGCTGCACGTCATCCATCATCGCTGTCGGTCGGTGTAAGCGTAGGCTGCTGGGCACACCGCCGCGGAACTCTGCGCCTACATGACGACCTCGCGCATACGCTAGTTTCGCACCGGGGGGTGTCGCTATGAAGAAAGTACTTAATACACCTATCAGCAACGCTGACCTTGAAGGCATTAACGTTGGGGATATTGTGTACCTCACCGGCCACATCGTAACCTGCCGTGATGTAGCACACCGCCGTCTGGTGGCTTTAGGACAGGAACTTCCCTATCCTCTTGCCGGCAAAGCCATATTCCACGCCGGTCCCATTGTTGAGCCAACCGCTTCCGGATACAACATGATAGCCATTGGGCCTACCACCAGTATGCGCATGGAGCGGTTTGAGGCCGAGTTTATCGCGGCAACAGGCGTCAAAGTCGTAGTGGGCAAAGGTGGCATGGGTGCTAAGACTGCGGCGGCATGCCGTGAACATGAGGCGCTGCATTGCGTTTTCCCCGGCGGGTGCGCCGTGCTTGGCGCCACTGCAGTAGAAGAGATTGAAGGCGTAGAGTGGCTAGACCTTGGCATGCCCGAGGCTTTCTGGATCATGCGTGTCAAGGAGCTGGGGCCTCTCATCGTATCCATCGACCCGCAAGGCAACAACCTCTTTGAGACAAACAAAGCGCTCTATGCAGAGCGCAAGGAAGCCGTGTTGGGTGAGCTAGCTAAGCAGGTGGCGTATATCAAGTAATCTTGGGGCCCTCCTTGGTACTTACTGCGTGGCAGTGTACTGACGGGAGGGCCTTCCCGTGCCGTATGAGAGCTCCACTCGGGCTTGGTTTTCGGTAACCAAGTGTTCTAAGTAGCGCCGCGCCGTGACCCTGGATATGCCACACTGTGAGGCTACCGCTTCGGCAGTTACCGGACGAGACTCCTGCTGTAGGCAAGATGTGATCATCCCTAGCGTCAGTTCATTGAGGCCTTTGGGCAAAGTCGGCGCTGTAGTCTTCACGCGCAGGCGCTCTTGGTGCATGATGGTGTCAATCTCGCCTTGCGAGAGTGAGCCCTGTCGAGCCAGCCCAGAGGCCCTTGCGGCGTATGCTTTCAGAGAACTGGTAAGACGCTGCAGCTTAAAGGGCTTAACAATGTAGTCTAGAGCTCCCTGGCGCATAGCCTCCTGCAGGCGGTCCGCGTCGCGCGCGGCAGTAATCATGATTACATCCGACGGCACGCGCAGAGAGCGTAGCTGTTTTAAGACTTCCATGCCATCAAGGTGGGGCATGTATATATCAAGGATGACGAGAGCGGGCCTTAATTCCTCTGCCAGCGCCACAGCCTGGTAGCCGTCTTGCGCTTTGCCCACGACTACATAGCCGGGTATGCTTTCTATCGTGCGCTCGTGCAAGTGAGCAACCATGGGGTCATCTTCGGCGATAAGCACCGTAATTGCCATAAACTCGCCCCCCG
>CAYGHR010000045.1:0-11497 GCA_964349715.1 uncultured Peptococcaceae bacterium | reverse complement strand
CTAACCCCCGAAACAGCCGGTCCACGCCGTCCTGAGCTTGGGTGACCATCACTATTTCCGGAATGCTCACTTCACCCCGCAGGTGCAGGACAGCACCCGCGAGCAATAGCCCCATGACATTGAAGCTTGAGGTGATAAAGTTCGCTCCTTCTAGGGTGGCTTGGGTACTGACTCTCTCTAGGCCGTATCTACGTACTTCACCGTTTTGTACACGCAAAGCCGAGCCCAAGATACCGTACAGCGAAAAGCTCTTGATTACCTGAAAGCCGCTAAAGAGGTCGCTAAGGAGCGAGGTCAGGCGACTTTGACTATCCTGCAGGCTACGGCTGACGGCGCGGAGCTTCCTAGCCGCAGCCGTATTGGCAATCGCGCCGAGTCCACCCGCAGCCACCGCAATCATCCCGAAGCGGTAGTCGACCCAAAATATGATGCTGACCGCGGCTAGACAAGTAAAGCATTCAAACAGGAACTTGCTCGGGAGTTCTCCGAGCAAAGCGACCACGGCATTAACGTCATTCGTCATGCGTGAAACGGTGTCGCCGCTGTGGTTCGCCTTGAAATACGCTATCGGCAGGCGTTGAAGTTTCGCGAATAGGTCGCCTCGTATGCGCGCCGTGATGTCCACGATCTTACGCTGCACGATAAAGAATCCCAGCAAGAAGACAGACAAGGTGGCCAGGAAGGCGAGCCCTGCCCTCGCTAAACCGCCAAACAAAACTGCGGGACTAAGGGCAACCATGCTGGCGAAAACGTCGCGCATCAAAAAGATGAAGATAACTTGTACGCCCGTCTCGCCGAGCGCACGGATGACGATGCCGACCACAAAGGCCCAAAAGCCTTGCCCGCTCATCCTAAGTAGACGGAACAATGGGTTTTGCACTTACACCGCCTGCCTTTCATCCGTGGTGGCCCATTGGTTTTGGTACAAAGCGTAGTAAATGCCGCCCCGCGACAAGAGCTCTTGGTGCGTTCCGACTTCCGCTATCTTGCCTTGGTCAAAGACGATAACGCGGTCTGCGCCTACGATCGTACTTAAGCGATGCGCCACTATGATAACCGTCTTGCCTTGCCCGAATCGCGCTAGGGCGTCTTGCACTAGCGCTTCCGACTGCACATCTAAAGCTGAGGTGGCCTCGTCCAAGAGCAAAATGGGGGAGTTTCGCAGGAACGCGCGCGCTAAAGATATGCGCTGACGCTGTCCCCCGGAAAGGCGTCCGCCTAACTCGCCTACTGACGTGTCGTATCCCGATGCGAGCTCCAGCACAAAGTCATGCGCATGGGCCGATTTAGCTGCCTGTTCAATGTCCTCCTCGCGGCAGTCCCCACGTCCGAAGCGGATGTTCTCTTTGACCGAAACGGGGAACAGAAAGCTGTCCTGCGCCACGACGGCCACCTGTGCGCGCAGAGCCTCCAAGTTCCACTCGGACACCGGTAGTCCGGCCACCGACACCTCGCCTCGCTCGGGGGAATAAAGGCCGGTGATTAAACGCAAGGCTGTGCTCTTGCCCGAACCGCTAGCCCCAACCAGAGCGACTGTTTTCCCCGGCTCGACGGCGAAACTCACGTCTAGGAGCGCAGGCTCGCTCCTATCCGGATAGGTAAAGGTAACATTGCTAAATTCCACGGCTTTGGCTAACGCCAGCGCATCAGCATGTGCAACTTGGCCTCCGACGCGCTCGGCAGGCAAACTTAGAATATCAAATGCGCGCTCTGTTGCCGCCAGCTCTCCGCGCAGCGACGCGAGCAGCTGAGGCACGCGGCTCATCGGGTCAGTAAGGTGATTCATTAACTGCACGAAAGCCATCAACTCGCCTAGCGACATGCGCCCTTGTATGACCAGCCAACCTCCCACTCCGAAGCATAGGAAGAAAGACAACAATAGGAGTATAAAAGAAGTTGCGCCCATACCCACCCTGTATCTCACTAAAGCCCATTGGCAAGCGACTACTTCACGTATGGCCCCTGCGAACCTAGACTCCAAGTGTTCGCCAAGGTTAAAGGCGCGTGCTACTTCCATCCCCTGCACCGCTTCTTGAGTCATAACAGTTACTTCCGCCATGCGGTCCTGCAGTCTCTTGCTGAGGCGGGAGATTGGCGAACTCAGTACCGAGGCAACGACGAGTAGCAGGGGGGTGCCGAGCACTACGACTAGCGTCAGCTGCCAGGAGCTAATAAGCATGTAGACCGCAGCGGCTACCCCGGCTAGTGGCAGGAAGATTAAGTTCCCGAGCGTGTTGTTCGCTAGATCCTGTAGCCTGGCTAGGTCATTGGTTAAGCGCGATATGTAGTCCGCGGCATGTAAGCGTGTGTACTCGGGCAAGGGCAGTCTTAAGATGTGGCCGGTAATCCGCTCGCGCACTGCTGCTACGCTGTGCTCGGCGAATGACCCTGCCGCCCAAACACGTATGTATCTAAGTACTAGCTCTCCGCCGATCACCACTACTGATAGCTGCAACCAGCGGTATACTTCTGTGACTTGCCCCGCGACGAGCGAGTCAGCCAGCAGGCGGATGAGGTGCGCGAGATAGATTGAGAACGCGACCAGACCAAGTGAAGATATCGCCACTACAGCCAGCTTCTCTTTGCCTGGAAGGAGTGGCCACAAGCCTCTTAGTTGTCTATACATGTGATTCACGCTCCTTGAGAAAGCGAACTACCTCAGGTTGCCCCGTGATGGAACCATAGACTTTAACTGTGGCCAGCGCGCCCTTAAGGGAAGCTAGGTCTATATCCTTGTCAACGACTAGCGCCCCCACCACGAAAATGCCTAGTTTGACTCCGCTCTGCAAATGCCGCTTCACCAAAGCCGCGTCGAGCTTAAAGATGCCGATAGCCCAGATGTGCCGTACATCAGCGGAATCTGTGCTGAGGCTCACCATTTTGCCGCGCAGCGACTCATCGGAAACGATGGGGTCATGCGTCTTAAGCTGATTGCGCACGGCACTACGCACAAACTCGCTACGATTCGAGTAAAACCCCTGCTCTACAAGATAATCCATCTTGCCTAGGTCGACAACGCTGAGGTTAATCGTGACCTTTTCTTGCTCCATCCATACACCCTCCCTGTATACTCCGTACGCCATCCACACAGAGTATAAGCCCCCTAATACCAGCTGTCAAGTGATCTGTTGCGGGGAAACCCTACCTTTTGCTTCTATGTTGAAGGGCTAGGGTTTCCCCTAGCCCTCGACAGTTAGAGAACTTCTACCCAGTCCCCGGTAGGAACAAGTGGGAAGTCCTGTACGGCGTTCGTCATTGTCTTGAGTAGATACAGTGACGGGAAAATGTTGTCGTACTCAGAACATACCGCGAATTGCCAGTAGGGATAGTTCTGTACTCCTAGGATGCGGTTAAATACTGTTTGGTCCGGAATAGTGACCGTTTGCGTCAGAATGGGTATCCCGGTCTCCGGCGTATTTGCCGCGGTGAAAGCCGCCGCGTACACCGTGATATCTACGTCTACTTCCGTGCCGGAGTAATTTGAGATGAGTAGCAGAAAGTTCTCGTCGCAGTCCCTGTACTTGGGCTCAATGTATAATGGCCCCGTGGTTTGCCTTGCCATGTTATCACCTCCTACCGCATTCTATTGAGGATTCGCTAAACGGTGTAGGGCCGGACGAGCCGCGAAACTTTTTTGCATGCCATACTTGCGTGAATAGTTGTGTAATGTTAGAATTTACTCAACAGAACCTGAGAGCTGATTCAGATGTTATATTCCGCGTTATGCGCTCATATGCTAACTAATCAGTTACGATTGTGAGGAGGCGATGTGCTGGTTTGTTGCTGTTCATTGGTGCAGGTGCCCTAGGACTCACTATTCTAAAGGAGGGAAACCATGAAAAGAAAACTTTTAGGCGTAACGGTTGTGCTAGTGCTGCTCACTACCCTGCTCTTTACGGGCTGCAGGCCTGCGGCGCGTCCCGAGCAACCCCCCATAAAAGTTGGGGCCTTGGCTTCGTTAACCGGAGTGCTACAAGACTACGGCACGCAGTTTAGACGCGGCTTTGAACTTGGACTTGAGTTTATGACCGAGGGCAAAATGGAGGTCGCCGGCCGCAAGATCGAAGTAATCTGGGAAGACACGACCACCGTCCCGGCAGTCGCGAGAGAGCGTGCCATCAAGCTCCTAGACCAAGACAAAGTAGACTTCTTGGTTGGGGTAACGTCTTCCGCTGATGCGATTGCCGTGCTGCCGGTCGCGCAGGAGTTTAAGCGTGTGATCATTGTCGAGCCGGCAGCGGCCGACGTAATTACCGGGCAATTCTGGAACCGCTATGTGTTCCGCACCGGCAGAAACACGGCACAAGATGCTATTGCTATGGCGGACATCGTAGCTAAGCCCGGCGTCAAGATAGCGACACTTGCTCCCGACACGGCGTTTGGCCGCGCGGGCGTTACGCCCTTTGTACCGCAAGCTCTAGCTCGCGGCGCGACGGTAGTGGCGCAGGAGTTCGCTCCCGCCGTCACAACAGACTTTACGCCGCATATCTTGCGCCTGATTGCTGCTGACCCTGACTACCTGTTTGTTATCTGGGCTGGTGCCAACAACCCCTGGCGTCAACTAATGGAGCTTGACGTGCGCGGCAAAGGTATCAACATAGTTACGGGTGCGCCCGAGATTGCCGCCCTGCGCCTTATGAACGACATGGTAGGGATGACCGGCTTCACAGTGTACTATCATACCGTACCGCCGACGAACGCCATGAACGACTGGTTGATTAAGACGCATCAGCAGCGATTCGGCTCACCGCCCGACATCTTCACTTCCGGTGGCATGGCTAATGCCGCAGCCGTAATCACCGCGCTGCGCAAGACCGAGGGCAAAACCGACAGCGAGCTCCTGATTCAGACTCTGCGGGGCATGCAGTTTGATTCGCCGACAGGCCAACGGTGGTTCCGCTCTGAGGACCACCAAGCCATGCAGCCGCTCTTTGAGATTAAGCTCGAAGCAGTCGCTGGCACCGACCATCCAGTGCCAAAACTGGTGCGCGTAATCTCGGCAGAGAGGCTGACACCGCCCGTTACCGTCCCCGCAGGAGCTCCGCGCTAGCCTTAAGTACGTTGGAGGTGGCTGGTTTGTCAAACGCTCTCATTGAAACGCAAAACCTTACCATCAACTTTGGCGGGCACAGGGCGGTTGACGACCTTAGCCTCTCCATCGCACACAACACCTTTACTGCCATCATAGGCCCCAACGGTGCAGGGAAAACGACGTTCTTTAACCTGCTAAGCGGGCTATTGCAGCCAACCTCCGGTAAGATTCTGTATAAGGGGGCAGACATCACAGGTCTGTCCCCTATGCGGCGGGTCGCCTTAGGTATAGGCCGCTCGTTTCAGCTAACGAACGTCTTCCCCACGCTGACGGTGCATGAGAACGTGCGCTTGGTGCTACAGGCGCGCGAGAGGGTAGGGTTCCGTCCGCTGACTTCCTATCGGCGTTTCCCGCATCTCTTACAGGAGGCCGAGCAAATCCTGCTAGACGTCCTGTTACTCGGCAAAAGCCATCTCCCGGCGGCCCGCCTCTCGCACGGCGAGCAGCGCAAGTTGGAGATGGCCATGGTCCTAGCGATGCGACCGCAGCTCTTGCTCTTAGATGAGCCAACCGCCGGCATGGCGCTAGAGGAAGTGCCCGTCATGCTTGAGCTCCTAACGCGCGCCAAAGCACGGGGCGAGAACACCATCGTGCTGATTGAGCACAAGATGGACCTAGTGACGAAGCTGTCTGACCGCGTGTTGGTATTAGTCAATGGCGCACTCCTTACCGAGGGAACCCCGGCAGAGGTCGCCAAGAACCCGGACGTGCTTAAGGCCTACCTAGGGGGAGGGATCAGGCGTGAAGCCACTGCTTAAGGTTGAAGGGATATCTTCGTTTATCGGGCCGTTTCACATCTTGCAGGGGGTATCGCTTGAGGTCTACCCCGGAGAAGTTGTAGTCATCCTCGGGCGTAACGGTGCCGGCAAAACCACCACCCTGCGCTCTATCGTCGGACAGGTCCCTCCCTCCCAAGGGACGGTCACACTCGATGGAGTATCGTTACTCAATATGCCCACACACCTCGTTGTGCGTCAAGGAATCGGCTATGTGCCCGAAGACTATGGCGTATTTGACTTTCTCACCATAGAAGAGAACCTCTCGCTGGCTATGAGGCGACGGGACAAAGCCACCCTCGCTCGCCACGAAGAAGTGCTGGAGATTTTCCCCGACCTTAGGGTTGCCTTTAAGCGCTTGGCGATGACGCTAAGCGGCGGGCAGAGACAGATGCTCTCCATTGCGCGAGCACTTGTCAACGAGAACAAAATCATTCTCATTGACGAGCCGAGCAAAGGGCTTGCCCCCATCGTGGTAGAGCGCATACAAAAGGTTTTGCTTAGTCTCAAGCAAAAGAGCACCATTGTCTTGGTCGAACAGAATTTTGCCCTCGCCTGTGGAGTAGGGGATCGCTACTACATTCTTAATGACGGGCGCACCGTGCTAAACGGCTCCATTGACGACTTGATTGACGACACGGCCCTGCAACAAGCGCATCTAGGTCTGATGCCGACTACCTAGAAGGAGATGAGGATATGCACATTTTCGTCATGCTCTTGGTTAATGGGCTAGCTGAGGGAGCCTTAATCTTCTTAATGGCCGCTGGGCTCTCCATCATCCTCGGGCTGGTCGGGGTAGTGAACTTTGCCCACGGCACGCTGTTCATTTGGGGCGGGTACATGAGCATTTGGGTGTTTCGCCTGACCGCGAGCTTCCCCCTAGCTCTACTGGCGGCACTCGCGACAGGCCTAATTATGGGTGCTGTCTTTGAACGGCTCTTTATTAAGCCTGTTTACGGCAAGGTGACGAGCCAGATCTTAATCACACTGGGCTTGATGATTATCTTTACCGACTTGGTACGCCTCTTGTGGGGACCTAACCCCATCCCCATGGCTAGGCCTCCACTGCTTGACGGCACTTGGGTGTTTGGTCAGGTGATTATCGCGCGGTATAGGGTCTTTCTGATTGCGGTAGGCCTTCTAGTCGCGGTAGGCATCAACTACCTCATTAACAAGACGCGCATCGGCATGGTCATGCGGGCAGGCATACAGTCGCCGGAGATGGTGCAGGCTCTAGGCATCAACATCAAGGCCTATTTTGCCGCCGTTTTCGCCGGCGGAGCCGGCCTAGCCGCGCTAGGCGGAGCGCTGTATGCGCCGTTAGTCGGGAGTGTTTGGTCGGGCATGGGCATCGACAATCAGATTTTGGCCTTTATCGTGGTCGTGCTGGGTGGGATGGGTTCTTTCTACGGGTCGGCTGTCGGCAGCATAATTATCGGCCTGACCAGCGCTTTTACGGCGTGGTTCTTCCCGCCCCTTACGGCGTATTCCACCTTGCTTATCATGGTTGTGGTGTTAACGCTGAAGCCGGAAGGTCTCTTTGGATTGGCGGTGAGAAAATGATACCTAAGCGTTGGCTGTGGACCTCCTATGCCGCAGTGATAGTCTTCATCTTGGTCTTGCCTCACATCACCGGGGTTATGACGCGGGAGCTAATCGGGAGAATCTTCATCTTGGCTGTGTTTGGCATGAGCTACGACATCCTCAGGGGCTACACGGGGATAATTAACCTCGGACACGCCGCGTTTTTTGGCGGGGGAACCTACATGGCCGGTATTATGTTCACAGCGCTAGGCACTTCTACGTCCACTTTGCTGCTCGCGGTGGTCCTAGCGTGGGCGCTTGCCGTTCTTGTAGCCCTAGTGATGGGACAATTTGCTTTTCGGAACACCGGGGCCGGTGGCGTCTTAGCCTGCGCCATGATCACCCTCGCCTTTGGCGAGATTGTCCGACACACTGCCGAGACCTTCCGCCAGTTTACGCAGGGAGCGGATGGCCTGACTTTTAGTGTGCCCCTGATGTTTCGCGATCGCATTTTCATGTACTATTGCGCCTTGGCATTTCTGGTAGGGATGACTTTGCTACTGCGGCAATTCATAAATTCGCCTACCGGTCGCGTGTTGCAGGCTATCCGCGACAACGAACAGCGCGCCCGCTTCCTAGGCTACGACGTAAGAAAATACAAGCTCTTAGCTTTGGTTACCGCTGCCCTGGCGGCATCATCGGCCGGTTTTATGTTTGCTTTGCTCACGCGTTTTGCCAATACCGATCTGCTCAGTGTGCAAAACACCCTAAACGCGCTGTTGTTCACTATTGTGGGCGGCACAGGCACTTTGTATGGGGCGATTGTGGGCACCGCCTTTGTACAGCTGGTGCAAAGCTATCTACTGGAGTTACGGGGCATCCATGAGATTTTTGCGCGTTGGCAAATTTTCTTTGGCGCAATTTATGTGATGGTAGTGCTGTTCATGCCTGCCGGGATGGTTGGAGCTTACCTGCGCGTAAAGGGGAGCCTAGAGCGCAGGCACGCACAGCGAGGAGGTGACTAAACTTGAGGATAAATACCAATGTACCCATCGGCATAGCAGGCTTGGGGATTTACGTGCCAAAGACTATAGAAAATAGCCACGACATTGCGCTAAGAACCGGCATTCCGGCGGCGGTCGTCAGCGAAAAACTAGGCCTCAGGCAAAAACATGTGGCTAGACAAGACGAGCATGTCTCCGATATGGCGTTAGCCGCCTCCAAAATGGCACTGCAGGGAGTTGACCCGGCCTCGCTCGATGCCGTGGTGTACTTCGGCAGCTCCTATAAGGACTATCCGGTGTGGTCGGTAGCCTCGCAACTGCAATACGAGCTAGGTGCGCATCAGGCCTTTGCTACAGAGATTATGTCGCTCTGCGCGAGCTTTACGGTGGCGCTACGCATGGTCAAGGGCATGATGCTCCAAGAGGAGCACATGGAAAACGTGTTGTTGGCTGTGGGCACCAAAGAATCTTCTTTGCTGGACTACGACAATCCGCGCTTGCGCTTTATGTTTAACTTTGGCGACGGCGGCGCGGCAGTACTGCTGCGCAAAGGATGGCAAGAGAATGTGGTGCTAGAGTCGCACCACATCACCGCCGGCTTCTTCCACAAGCACGTTAAGGTGCTGGAGGGAGGCTCGGTCAACCCGCTGGGAGGGCGCGCCTTCCCGCCGCAAGGTGGATTGCTTGAGGTGATCGATCCGGAAGAGATGAAGGAGCATCTGGACCCAATTTCGTTTAGGAACTTTGTCGAGGTGGTGGAGCGCGCACTTGAAAAAAGCGGCAAGAGCACGCGCGACCTTAGCTTCCTAGCACCGGTGCACTTTAAGCGCTCCATGCATCAGCAAATTCTCGCAGCCCTTGGGCTTAGCGAGCAGAACAGCTACTATTTAGAGGATTACGGCCACGTGCAGGCTGCCGACCAGATTATAGCTCTGTGGGAGGCATCGCGCAGGGGACTGCTTAAGGATGGAGATATCGTAGCCCTGATGGCGGCCGGGACCGGGTACACTTGGGGTGCAACCATCCTGCAGTGGGGGGCCGTTAGGTAGTCCTAGGGCTCTAGAGCAGGGAACGACCTCGTCGGCAGCGAACAATGGTTAAGAGTATGAGGCCAGATGAGGTCGCAGAGCATCTGCAGAAAGAGTGATGGGGATGAACGCAAATTCCGGGTATCCTGACCGCGCTGCCGGAGTGCAGCTGCCAAAGACAGCGCGCGGTCAAGCCACGTTTGACAAATTGATTGCGGCAGCGGAAAAAGTAATCGGGGAAAGTGGGTATCACGAAGCTTCGATTTCTACGATAACGCAAGTGGCGGAAGTGGGGATGGGTACGTTCTATCTGTATTTCCGCAGCAAGAAAGATATCTTCCGCGAGCTGATTTACTATGTACACCACGACCTGCGCAAATTCATCCAAATGGCCGTCGCAGGCATTGCCGACCGAAAAGCCGCTGAGGTCGAAGGTATCCAAGCGTTCTATCGCTACTGCCTTGAGCATCCGCACTTGTATGCAATTATCCGCGAGGCCGAGTTCGTGGACTATGAGATTTTTCGCTGGCACTACAGCAACTTTGCCCACGCCTACGCAGGACATTTGCGGGTAGCGATGAGCAAAGGCCAAATAAAGCAGCTAGACCCCGAAATGTTAGCGTATTGCCTGATTGGCGTTAGCGTCTTTACCGGCATGCGGTGGCCGTGTTGGGAAGGGAGACTGCCCAGCGAAGATGAGATTAACACCTTGCGTGAATTTATCTTAAGCGGGATTTCACCGGCATAGGTACACCCGCCACAAGACTTTGGGAGGTGACCCTCACTTTGAAGGACTGTGGAGTTAAGTCAGTGCTGTTACACAACGGCGAAACAATCGCTTACCGTGAGGCAGGGAAGGGCGAACAGACGCTAGTGCTTTTGCATGGCAATATGAGTTCTAGCCTTTTCTTTGATACGCTGATGGAGCAAATGAAAGCTAACTTCAGGCTCATAGCCTTTGATATGCGTGGGTTTGGGGATTCAAGCTACAAGAGGCCGATTACCTCGCTTTTATGCCTAGCCGAAGACACAGTGCAGGCGGCAGAGGTGCTAGGCCTGCAGCGATTTGCTGTACTTGGGTGGTCAACAGGCGGCGGGGTAGCGTTAGAGATGGCCGCGTGCCGCCCCGACTTAGTGGATAAAGTCATTTTAGTTAACTCTGTCAGCCTAGCCGGGTATCCGATGTTCAAGAAGGAAGCCGACGGGCAACCAAAGCTTACGGAGCGCATAGCTACGCGCGAGGAAGTGGCGGCTGACCCGGTGCAAGTACTGCCCATCTTGCACGCTTACGCCACCGGCAACAAAGAGCTACTGCGGACCGTCTGGAACGCGCTGATCTACCATGAGGTGCAGCCGCACCCAGAGCGCTACGAGAGCTATCTAGATGCCATGCTTAAGCAGCGCAATCTAGTCGACGTCGACTTCGCGCTAATCACATTCAACATGACTGACAGGCATAACGGTGTGGCGGCGGGCACAGGGCGCGTAAGCCGAGTGCAGGCACCGGTGCTAGTGGTGCAGGGAGAGAACGACCGCGTCGTACCGCCGGCTTGGGCGAGCGAGACGGCCGCTCGGCTTGGGGACAAGGCGACGTTGGCTAGGCTGCCGGGCGTCGGCCACTCACCTTTCACGGACAACCCGGAAGGACTGGCAGCACTGCTCGCAAACTTTTGTGCCAACGAAAGGAGCTAGAGCCATGATTCCTTACGGCGATAAGCTCATTGACATCGACACAGCTTTGTCCAAAGTAAAGTCCGGGGACACAATCGTGGTGGGACTAGCGGCCGCCGAACCGCGCGTGTTTCTTAGCGCTCTTCACACTACCGCTGACCGCGTAAGCGGCGTCACGGTAACGACATGTCTGCCTCTCCTAGATGCACCCTATTTCTCGGACGCGAATTACAAGCAATCGTTTACGATGGCCGGCTGGTTCTACACCGCCGCGATGCGCCAGGCGCACAAGAACGGCAACATCACCTTTATCCC
Organism: uncultured Peptococcaceae bacterium; assembly: GCA_964349715.1. Taxonomy (GTDB): domain Bacteria; phylum Bacillota; class UBA994; order UBA994; family UBA994; genus UBA994. Next base: position 87 of record CAYGHR010000045.1, on the reverse strand, counting down.
CAACCATTTGCACTTGGCAGCTAAGAAACGCCTCTCCCATGTGCGCCCGAATATCTTCATAGGCAACGCAACGCTGCCCGACAAACA
>CAYGHR010000044.1:0-11578 GCA_964349715.1 uncultured Peptococcaceae bacterium | reverse complement strand
CATGCTGGGGGCGGCTAGGTAGTAGTCGCATGTCGCGCTCCTCCGTCCCTCTGCGACACTCTCCTCCGTCCCTCTGCGACACTAGGCCTTGACAACCTCACTTAAGTCGGAATATAATCGACGGGAACAAAGCAGGAGCCATCCGCTTCTCACCTCGTCGACGTATCGGCAGGTTAATAGTGCGCAGTATTTGCTGTGGTGCTTAGAGCGGGTGAGTCACACCCGCTCTTCATGTTACATTTCACAGGAGGTGGATACCCCATTAACAAAGACGCAAAGACCGTTGAACCACAGGTAAACGAGGAAATTAGGGCCCGGGAAGTCCGTCTTATCGACGAAAACGGCGAACAGCTAGGCATTAAGCTGTTCCGCGAGGCCTTGCGCATAGCGCAAGAGAAGGGCTTAGACCTTGTAAACGTGGCCCCAACGGCCAAACCCATAGTCTGCAGGATTATGGACTACGGTAGGTTTAAGTACGAACAGAGTAAAAAGGATCGCGAAGCCCGCAAGAAGCAGCATGTCATCAACGTCAAGGAACTTACCTTTAGCCCTAACATTGACGACCACGACCTAGAAACTAAGGCGCGTGCCGCCCAGCAGTTCCTCAAGGATGGGGACCGCGTTAAGGTTACGGTCCGATTTAGGGGGCGGGAAGTTTCGCACGCTGAACGCGGCAAGCAGGTGCTCGCAGCCTTTTACAGGTTAGTACAGGACTTATCTACCATTGACCGCGAGCCAAGGCTTGAGGGGCGGAACATGAGCATGTTCCTAAACGCGAAGAAACAACAGAGTTAATAGGAGGTCACACCATGCCAAAGGTTAAGACGCACCGCGGCGCCGCCAAGAGGTTTAAGATTACCGGCACGGGCAAGGCGCTAAGGCGCAGCAACATGAAGAACCATCTCAATGAAGCGAAAACTTCCAAGCGTCTGCGCAACCTCCGCAAAACGCACCTTGTGCACGCGACCGACATGGGTCGCCTCAAGCAGCTTATACCTTACAAATTTTAGAGGCACAAAACACTGAGGAGGAACCATCATGGCACGTGTAAAGAAGGGCGTCACCGCCCGTGCTCGTCATAAGAAGATTCTTAAGTTGGCCAAAGGTTACTGGGGTGCTAAGAGCAAGCGTTTCAAGGTAGCCAACGAACAGGTAATGAAGGCGCTCTACTACGCTTTCCGCGACCGCAGGCGCAAGAAGCGGGACTTCCGCCGGCTCTGGATTACACGCATCAATGCCGCCGCGCGTATCAACGGTATGTCCTACAGCAGACTGATGAATGGTCTCAAGCAAGCGGGCATCGTCATGAACCGGAAAGTCCTGTCAGACCTTGCCGTGCGTGAGCCGGCCTCGTTTGGTGAGCTGGTTAATCTGGCTAAGCAGCAGTTCCAAGCATAAATATGGGCAGACGACAGCGCGGATTTTGTCGGGCTGCCAAGTGAGGGCGTAAAATGAAACTCGCGTTCTCGCGGATGAGCCCCGCGCAAATTCTCGCTCTTACCTTCCTTGGCCTGATTCTCATGGGGACAGCCCTACTCATGTTGCCTTGGGCCTCTACGGGGGCCCCTGTGGGCTTTGTTGACGCGCTGTTTACAGCGACATCCGCCGTATGTGTCACGGGGCTGGCGGTATTAGACACGGGGACCCGCTATACGTTTTTTGGCCAGTTCGTGATTATGCTGCTGATCCAGTTTGGAGGCTTAGGCCTTATGACTATGGCCACGATGGTGGCTATGGTGCTAGGCAAGCAAGTTACGTTCCGCGAACGGTTGATCATACAGGAGGCCTTTAACCAGTTTTCGTTAGAGGGTATGGTGAAGTTAGCTCGCTATGTCGTCTTGGCTACGCTCACCATCCAATCTGTGGCGGCTACCGTGCTTTTCATTCGCTTCCAGCCGCAGTTTGGCACGCTGCGCGGGCTGTGGTACGCGGTGTTCCACAGCGTATCCGCCTTCTGTAACGCCGGCTTTGATTTGTTTGGCAACTTTCAGAGCCTAGAGCGCTTCACTTCCGACATTACGGTGAACATGGTAATCATGTTCCTCATTATCTCCGGCGGCATAGGCTTTAGCGTTCTGGCGGATCTCTACACCAAGCGTAGCCTTAAGGGGCTGGCGTTGCACAGTGAGGTCGTGCTCAAAGTTACGGCGCTGCTGATTGTCGTCCCCGCCGTCCTAATCGGCATTCTAGAGTGGAATGGAGCGCTCGCTGCCTATGACCTGCCCGGTCGTGTGCTCGGCTCCTTGTTCACGGCGGTTACACCGCGCACTGCCGGTTTTAACACCGTGCCTACTGGAGCGCTTAGCGAGGCCACGGCTCTTTTAGTCATGATGCTAATGTTCATTGGGGCTTCGCCGGCATCTACCGGCGGCGGCATTAAGACTACGACCTTTGCCATGGTGGTTCTAACCGTGGTTGCTGCGGTGCGGGGACAGGGTGATGTCGTCATTCGCGGTCGACGGATCGCGCACCAGATTGCCGTTAAATGCCTCAGCATCGCCGCTATTTCGCTTGCTCTGGTGCTAACCACTACCTTCGTACTTCTATTGACAGAAGATGCCTCGTTCCTAGATACTCTTTTTGAGGCTATTTCCGCATTTGGCACTGTGGGTTTGAGCCGGGGCATCACTCCTACTCTCAGTACCCTAGGTCGCCTAGCCCTTATCGTCACCATGTTTGCCGGACGCGTGGGACCTTTGACATTGGTGCTGGCGATAATCGCTAAGCCCGACCCCTGCGCGGCATCGGTGCGCTACCCCGAGGGCAAAATAATCGTAGGTTAGAGGAGTCAGGTAATTATGAAGCAATTCGCGGTGATCGGGTTGGGACGATTTGGGTCCAGTGTGGCTAGGACACTGCACGCTGCCGGGCATCAAGTGCTTGGCATAGACGAGGCCGAAGAGCGCGTACGCCATAATCTAGACAACTGCACTCGTGCAGTAGAGGCTGACGCGACAGACGAGCAAGCCCTGCGGGCCATTGGTATCCGCAACTTTGACACGGTTATCGTTGGTGTGGGTGGTGACATACAGGCGAGCATCCTTGTGACTTTGATGCTTAAGGAACTCGGTGTAAAACATGTGCTGGCCAAAGCGCAGAGTGAGCTGCACGGTCGCGTGCTCTACAAGATAGGGGCAGACCGCGTCGTGTTTCCGGAGCGCGACATGGGTAGCAGAGTAGCCAAGAGCCTTGTCGCCACGAATATTCTGGAGTATATTGAACTGGCGCCGGATATAAGCATCCTAGAGTTTATGGTAGGGCCTACGATGGTAGGACACAGCCTGCGACAGCTAGATTTCCGCAACAAGTATCAGGCTAACATCATTGCCGTAAAGCGAGGGGATGAATTTAGCCTAGCGCTTAAGGCGGACGAGAAGATCGAAGAGGGCGACGTACTCGTAGTGGTGGGCAAAAACGATGACCTAAGGCGCCTTGAGCGCGCCTAGCTTGCAGCCTGTGGCCGTAACATCACCTGATAACCGTTGGGTGCGCTTAACCCGCAAACTTGCCACCGCGCAAGGGAGGGAAAAACAACAAGCCTTTATAGTCGAAGGCGTAAGAGCCGTGCGCGAGGCGGCGTTGTCCGCGCAGGCGCAGGCCATCCTAGTAGATGAAGCCCACCGGCATCACGCCGGCATCAGCGAGCTCCTGCAAACAGCAGCGTCAGTTCCCGTCGTAAGCGTCGCTTCGGCATTGTTTGGGACGCTGTGCGACACCAAAACGCCGCAAGGCGTTCTGGCGGTGGTGAAAGACATTTCTGCTTCCCTAGATGCCTGCCTCTCCCACAAGCCTTCGTTGGTAGTGGTGTCGGCGGCGCTACAAGACCCCGGCAATATGGGGGCACTCATCCGTCTCGCAGATGCCGTAGGCGCGGGAGCTTTCGTTGCCTTGCGGGGTAGCGTCGACATCTATAACCCGAAAGTCGTGCGCGCCACTATGGGTTCGATCTTCCACCTGCCTGTATGTCGTGATGTTGACGATGCCCCGCTGCTTAACGCTCTGCGCCAAGGCGGTTACCAGATAGTTGCCGCCGACTTAAAGGGTGAGACGGCGCACTTTGACCGCGAGTACAGACGCCCCTTAGCTGTCGTCTTTGGCAATGAAGGCAGCGGTTTGGCGTTGCCATGGCTAGAAAGTGCGGAGCTCGTACATATTCCTATGCCGGGCCAGGCAGAGTCTCTCAATGTAAGCGTAGCGGCGGGCGTGCTGTTGTACGAAATTCTCAGACAATGGCGCTCTGACTTTTCCCGCGCCTCCTTGTAGCTGATACCTTTCCGTGCTATACTTCCTCTAGGAGCTACGAGAGGGTGTGTCCGCGTGAGAATGTTGACCGCCGCTGTTTATTGGAGGTTGTTTGAGAGTACCGGTTCTGTTCTCGCTTACCTCATGTACAGGAAGTTAGTTTTCAACTAGGACGTTAGAATGGAGTCCGGTAGTTGTCGAGTATGCAGCGAGTTGACCTCGTCCCTACAGGGGTGGGGTCACTTTTCTTAAAGGAGGAAGCACAGTGGAGTTAATGGACAGGCTAAAGCACGTAGCCGAAGCGGCCCAAGCCAAAATCGCGGTGCAGGGTAGCGTGGCCGCTCTGGAGGACTTGCGCGTCAATCTCCTAGGCAAGAAGGGTGAACTCACGGCTATACTGCGCGGCATGGGGATGCTCAGCCCTGCAGACCGTCCGCGGATAGGTCAGCTCGCCAATGAGGTGCGCGACCAAATCGAGGCCGCGCTAGAGGCTAAGAGGGACGCATTAGCGGCAGCGGAGTTGGCAGCTCGGCTACAGCAGGAGCGCGTCGATGTTACCCTGCCCGGACGGCAGCCCTATCATGCCCATGTCCACCCACTCAGCCGCATAGTCGAAGAGGTAACCGACATTTTCTTGGGGCTTGGCTTTAGCGTCGCCGAGGGACCGGAGATTGAGAGCGAGTACTACAATTTCGAAGCACTTAACGTGCCACCGCTACACCCGGCGCGCGACATGCAAGATACATTCTACTTGCCAAGCGGGCTCGTCCTGCGCACGCAGACTTCCCCTGTGCAAGTGCGCACCATGCAGGCGCTCCGTCCGCACACCCCTATCCGCATCATTAGCCCAGGCAAAACGTACCGCCGCGACGACGACGCCACGCACTCGCCCATGTTCCACCAAATCGAAGGCTTGGTTGTCGACCAAGACGTTAGCCTTGCCCACTTAAAGTCCGTACTGCTGATGTTTGCGCGACAGATGTTTGGCAGAGAGCGCGAGATTAGGCTGCGTCCCAGTTACTTCCCCTTTACCGAGCCTAGTGCTGAGGTCGACGTGTCCTGTGGCACCTGTGGGGGGGTAGGCTGCAGGGTCTGCAAGGGCACGGGCTGGGTAGAGATTCTCGGATGCGGCATGGTGCATCCTCAGGTTCTCAGTATGTCAGGCTACGACCCCGAGACAGTCAGAGGGTTCGCCTTTGGCATGGGGGTTGAGCGTATCGCCATGCTCAAGTACAACGTGGAAGATCTGCGACACTTCTTTGTTAATGACTATAGATTTCTTCTGCAGTTCTAGGAGGTGAGGGCATGAAAGTTTCTCTGGCTTGGCTAAGAGAGTGTATAGCTGTAGAGCAAACGGCCGCCGAACTCAGCACCGCGCTGACACAAGCCGGCGTTGCGGTAGACGCCGTGAATAAAGTGACTTTTGCCACCGCAGAAGCGGGGAGTAGCCTTGACGATGAAGTCTTGGAGCTAGACCTTACGCCTAACCGCGCCGACTGCCAAAGCGTACTTGGAGTAGCTTACGAGGTAGCGGCACTTACCGGCAAAGCGGTAACTGAGCCTGTCGGCGTTAGTCTTGGCGAGGCACTAGCGAGCAGCCCTTATCTGGCGGTCGACATTAAGTCTCCTAGCCTGTGCGGCGGTTATCTGGGATTAGTCTTAGATGTGTCAATACGCGAGTCTCCCCTGTGGCTACAAAACAGGCTGCAGAGCGTAGGTCTTCGCCCCGTAAATAACGTTGTAGATATCACCAATTTCGTGATGTGGGAGCTAGGGCAGCCCTTGCATGCCTTTGACTACGAGCACATCGCTGGTCGGCGCCTGACTATACGGCAAAGTATGCCTCAGGAAAGCATCAGACTCATTGACGGCAGCTCCCCTACGCTGCCGGAAGGCACGCTTGTTATTACGGACGATGTTCGCGCCTTGGCTATCGCGGGAGTCATGGGTGGCAGAGAAAGCGAAGTGTCGGGCGGAACAAAGCGCATCGTGCTGGAATCGGCGCTGTTTGAGCGCACCGCCATCAGGCGTACCACACGTGCGCTAGGACTTCGCACAGAGGCCTCGGTGCGCTTTGACAAAGGAGTGGACCCGAGCATCATACGCCGCGCTTTGCAGCGAGCGGCCTACTTGTTTCAGTTGCTTGGCGCAGGCCAAATCGTAGGCCCGTGTGTAGGCAGCGAGCCCGTGTACTCCCCTCATCGCTGTATCGAACTGCGGCCGGAGCGAGTGAATTCCTTGTTAGGCATAAATCTCGCGCCCCAGGAGATGCAGGCAACTCTCCTGCGCTTAGGAATGCCTACGGAAGTCCGGAGCGATACTCTCGCAGTTGCCGTACCTTCGCGGCGGGGCGACGTAACCCAGGAAGTCGATTTAGTCGAAGAGGTCGGGCGTATACACGGGCTTAATAGTATTCCCACCCGCCCGCTGCACGGAGAAGCAACGCAGGGTAGGTTGACAGAAAATCAGCGCTCCTTGCGCTCTTTACGCCGCGCTCTACAAGCGCTTGGTGTCGATGAAGTAGTAACATTAAGCTTCTATGACCCCGAGAACAGCGCGAAGTTTATGCTACCGGAGCACCATATGTATAGTAGGGCCATCCCCCTGGCCAACCCGCTCAGCCGTGAGCGGAGCGCACTGCGCCCGACACTGATGCCTGGTATGGTCGAGGTTCTAAGCTACAACCAGGCACGCCAAGTCCGCGGCATGTCCGTGTTTGAGGTGGGCACGTCATACCATGGGGAAGTGGGCCATCCACAAGAGCGACAAGTTCTCTGCCTAGGTGCCTTCGGAGTACGGGTCGGTAACTGGGTAGAGCAGAGCGAGCAGCTAGACTTCTTCTATCTTAAGGGGCTGGTGGAAGCGTTGCTGCCGACAGCAATGTTTGTCGTGGGCAGTGAGCCGTTCCTGCACCCGGGACGGCAGGCAGAGATTTGGCAGGCAGGGACTAAGATTGGCTATGTTGGGGAAGTGCACCCGCGCATTGGCCTTAAAATGAGGGCGGTGGTGGCGGAAATAAGCTTAGCCGGCGCACTCTGTGCCGCCTTTGGCGAGCCGCATTACCGCGGTCTCGGCGGTAGCTTGCCGGTAGAGCGTGACGTGGCGTTTGTGGTGCGTGAAACCATCTGTGCCGCAGATATTCTCGCTCGCATCCGCGGAGTTGTCGGTGCACAGCTTACTTCTGCCACGCTGTTTGACGTCTATGTCGGGCCTGGTACGCCGCTAGGTTGCCGGAGCTTAGCCATTCGCCTAGAGCTTACTCCCACTCATGCGACCTTCACCGAAGCTGAGCTAGGCGCGATTCTAGGCAAGCTGCGCCAAGATTTGGAGGACACTTTCGGCGCGGTCTTGCGAGCCTAAGCAGGATTTAGCTGGTTTGGGGAGTACATGATATAGAAAGGGAGGCGGCGGCAGTGGAAGTGAAGGAAATCGTCAAGCTTGACATTTACGGCCAGACTCTGCAGCTGCGTTCTGCCGCGCCAGCCGAACTGCAGCGACTAGCGCGCGCTATCGACAAACGCATGCGCGACTTTGCCGAGCAGTATGAGCGTGTCAGTGTTACGCAGCTTGCCATCCTTGCCGCTCTCAGCGCAGCCCGGGAGGCGGCGGAGGCAGAGCGGGAGAGAGCGGAACTTGTGCGCCGCATTAGCTTGCTGGAACAAAGGATAGTGCTCCTGGACCAGTCCGAAACAGGCCAGTCCCGGCACTAAGGGAGGGGTAGTCGTGAGTTTGAACGCGCTGGACTACGGTCTCTTGCTTGTCATCGGCTTCTTCACCTTCGTTGGGGGCAGCCGCGGGTTGGTTAGGCAGCTCTTTGACCTAACGGCATGGGTGCTGTCTCTCTACTTGGCCTTTCTGTTAGGCCCGACCGCAGCGAGCGAGCTTAACCGCATCTTTGCACTTGAGAACTACCTCAATCAAGCGCTAGGGCCGCTGTGGGGCGATTTCGACGTCGGTGCTTTGGCGGTAAACGCGCTTGGTTTTATCGCGGTTCTTATTGCGGTAAAGTTGGCGGTCGAACTTGTCGCCGGCTTGGCGGACATCTTGGCCAAACTTCCGATTATCGGCACGTTTAACCGAGTAGGAGGCCTTGCATTTGGTTTAGCCAAGGGCATAGCTGTTGTGTTTGTGCTCTCGGCGCTGCTTACCGCGCTACCTGTAGGCGGCTTCGGAGCTCTAGTCGAGAACTCGAGTGTAGTCGGTGCCGTCCTTAACCTAAGCCCCGCCCTCACCACCGCGGTGAAGCAGTGGGGACGGAGCCTTTTGCTTCAGTGAAGCAAAAGGGACGGAGCTTTTTGCTTCAGTTAGTTGCTAAGGGACGTGAACTAGAATGAATGAACGCACCCTGCGGGTGCTAGAGCTAGACAAAGTTAAGGCCATGCTTGTCAATCATGTCTCGTCCGGACTGGGACGCGAGCTGGCAGAAGGGTTGCAGCCGGTTACTGAGCGCGAGCACATGGTTCGTTTGCTGGACGAAACCGCCGAAGCTCGCACGATTGTGCGCACGGAGGAGTTTTCCCTGAGGGGACTAACGGACGTTCGCCAGGCAGTGCGCCGTGCCGCTATAGGTGCCGCGGTAAGTGGGGAAGACTTGTGGCTTGTGGCCGCTGTTCTTGCTACCGTGCGGCGCGCTTACCGTTTTTTCGCCGAACGCAACGGCCTATATCCTCTCCTGGCTGCGCACGCCGCGCGGCTAGTTCCTTTGCGCGCCTTGGAAGAGCAAATCCTAACAGCGATTGGCGAAGATGGCGAAGTACTAGACCGCGCTAGTGTACAACTGCAACGTTTGCGCGGAGATATCCGGGAGGCGCAGCGCGAAGTAAAACAGAAGCTAGAGGGGATGCTGCGTTCTTCTACCGTGCAGAAGTACCTGCAAGAGGCCTTGGTGACGGTGCGGGGGGACCGCTATGTACTGCCTGTCAAGGCCGAGTATAGGGCCCAAGTGCCGGGCATTATCCATGACCAGTCGGCGAGCGGTGCGACGCTGTTTATTGAGCCGATGGCAGTAGTCGAGCTGAACAACAAGCTCCGCCAGTATCAGGTGGCTGAGAGTCAAGAGGTGGAGCGCATTTTGCGCGAGCTTAGCGCGAGTGTGGCCGAGCAGGCACCAATAATGCTCACAAACCTAGAGGTTATCGCCTGGCTCGACTTCACCCTCGCCAAGGGTAAGCTTAGCTACGAAATGCGTGCCATAAGGCCTGCTCTTAGCCAAAGCCATGCGCTTATCTTTGTGCAGGCGAGGCACCCCCTCATCCCACAGGCGGACGTAAAGCCGATTGATGTGCGTTTGGGGCAGAGTTTCTCGGTTCTATTGGTCACCGGACCTAACACGGGCGGCAAGACGGTTACGCTTAAGACGATTGGCTTGCTGGCCCTGATGGCGCAATGTGGTTTGCATATACCGGCGACGGAGGGCAGTCAAGTAGGGGTGTACGCTAGCGTATACGCCGACATTGGCGATGAGCAGAGCATAGAGCAAAGTCTGAGTACTTTTTCCTCACATATGACTAACATCATCCAGATCATCAACAAAGCTGATTGTGCCTCGTTAGTACTTTTGGATGAGCTCGGTGCGGGCACCGACCCCACTGAAGGTGCGGCTTTGGCCATGGCGATAATCGACTCGTTCTTGGCGCGAGGTACGCACGTAGTGGCCACAACACACTACAGCGAGCTTAAGGCTTATGCGCATACTAAGCGCGGCGTGCAAAACGCCAGCATGGAGTTTGACGTCGAGACACTGCGGCCTACCTTTAACCTGACCATTGGGTTACCGGGCAAAAGCAATGCCTTCGAAATCTCAGCGCGTCTAGGTCTCGACGTTAGTGTCATTACCGAGGCGCGCCGTTATCTTACGCACGAGGCCCTTAAGGTGGAAGACTTGATTCGCGGCCTAGAGGCAAGCCGAAAAGAGGCCGACGAGGCCTTAAGGCAGGCATTCGCTAAGCAGCGCCAAGCAGAAGCGCGACTACAGGATGCAGAGCAACAAGCCAAGCTGCAACAGGAGAAAGCGCGCGAAATGCAGAGGCGAGCTGCCGAAGAAGCCAAAGTGCTGGTGCGCCGCGCTAAGCATGAAATCGAGGCCCTGATTGAGACGCTCAAACAGGCCGAGAAGGAAGGAGCTACGCATGAGCTCACACAGACCGTTGAGCGGGTTCGCCAGCGCCAGCGGGAGATCTTGCGCGCAGTCAGCGAGCCGGTCGAGGAGGATGTGCTCCCTTCCGTGGCAGCTCACCCTGAGGAAGCTATTGCCGTGGGTGATGAAGTCCTTGTCGTGCATCTTAACCAGCGAGGCAGGGTTTTGGAGCTGTCAGCAAACGGCGGAGCCACAGTACAGCTAGGCGCACTGCGCACGCAGGTGGCAGTCCAGCACTTGCGGAGAGTAAACGAAAGGAAGAAACGGGAGCATACAGAGCGAACCGGCTTTCACGCAGTAGACCTTGCCAGCCACAACATTAAGCTGGAGCTGGACCTGCGCGGCTACACAGTGGAAGAAGGCGTGCAAGAAGTTGATAAGTACCTTGACAGCGCGCTTCTGCGGGGTCTTGGCCAGGTTCAGATCATCCACGGCAAAGGGACGGGAGCTCTGCGGGAGGGCATACGGGACTTCCTGAGCGGCCACCCGGCTGTAAAGAGCTACCGGCTGGGGCAAGCTAACGAGGGCGGTTCCGGCGTTACCGTAGTGGAACTTAAACGATAGAGAAGTCCCCGTGAGTATCTCACGGGGACTTTTGCTTAGAGGCCGCTCGGGGGAGGGGGACTGCCGTTACCTTGTGGCGCGAGGTGTACAGGACATTGTCCGAAGGGTATTTGTTGGTTGTGGTCGCTAGGGTGCAACCTATTGCCCGCACTGTCGAGCACCTCGGCATAGGGTTCGCGGCGCACTCGCAGCTGCATCACCACAGACGCGGGCGGGCAGTATGGGCCTGCCAGCGCGTTAGATTCCGTGCAAATGGCAACCATCACGTGCAAATCGCATGGGTTGTCGGGGCGCGGCTGTGTGCCGCGAACAAACCAATCGTAGCCGATGTCCTCGGGCGGGGTAAGCGCAGATGGATACTTACCCGAAAGGCGCGAGAAGCGCTCTCGCACGAGGCCAAGCCTGCGCGGCGGACCAAAAACGCCGTACTCTTCATACCACTCCGTCTGGAAGGTGGGGAAGGAGGTTACGTTAATAGCACTGTAGTAGTAGGACAAAGTTCTTCCAAAGATGGCTGTTGCCAAGCCGCTACCTACGGCGTTAGGCTCGGAGCTAGGCATACCGCCGCGCACAAAGTGGTCCTGCACATTGCCAGCGGTAGTACGAACTTCCCTTGTGGGGAGGGGGGTGCCGGGC
>CAYGHR010000043.1:0-11630 GCA_964349715.1 uncultured Peptococcaceae bacterium | reverse complement strand
GCTATCTCCTGCAGCAGCCCGGCTAAGTATTGCTCCCGTTTAGTACGCCGGTACTGCTCTACGCTGTGACTGGGGAAGCTGCAATACGCGCAACGAGACGGGCAGAAGGGAATACTTACGTACATAGCCACCAACTCTTGGCGACCGCAGAGCGGTGCAAGCATGGCCTGTTGCGTAAGCGCTACTTCTACCAAGAGCCGAGCCTTCGCGACATCAACCCCTCGCTCTAGCACCAAGCGATGCGCTACTTCCGCGGGAGGGAATCCTAGGGCGAGCATATGATCCGCCAGCTTGCCCGGGCGAACCCCTACTAAGTCACCGTATGGTTTGCTCACCAATAGCGATTGCTCATCCTCTCTCTGCCGATGGTTGTGCCGGGGCCGTGGCCCGGATACACCTCTACCTCTGCCGGGAGTTGCTTAAGGCGGCTTAGCGAGCGTTGGAGCGTCCTCTGGTCACCGCCCGGCAGGTCCGACCGGCCGATGCTCCCCCGGAACAAGGTGTCGCCTGAGAACAAGACCTGCTCTTTGGCACTGTAGAAACAGCAGGAACCCGGCGTGTGCCCGGGTGTAGCTAACACCGTAAACTCCACCCCCCCGGCGAGGACTATAGCGGAGTCCGCTAATGCCACGTCGGGCACAATGGCTTCGGTTAAACCTAGCATGCGGGCAATGCCGTTCTCCGTCGCGCCCAGAAGAAATCCGTCAGCCGGATGCGCTGCAATGGCTGCTCCCGTTAACCGCTTAAGCGCGGCAGCGGCTGCCACGTGGTCGGCATGACCGTGGGTGAGGAGTATGCGGCTCGGCGTAACACCCTCCTCCGCCAGCGCGGCCATAATGCCGTTCGCGTCCGCCCCAGGGTCAATGACACAGGCGTCACTGTTATTCACGACTATATAGCAGTTAGTCTGTAGATTCCCAACGGGTAAAGTCACAACTCTCATTTCTCTAGTCCTCCGTCAAAACTGTTTTGCGCTGTCGAGCAGTATAGTCACCGGACCGTCATTTACGAGCGCGACCTCCATCATCGCCCCAAAGACGCCTGTCTTCACGCTGCCGACGCGCTGCCTAAGCGCGGCCGTAAATCGGTCAAAAAGGAGGGTTGCATCGCTAGGTACAGCGGCAGCGGAGAAGCTCGGCCGCTTGCCGCGGCGGCAATCCCCGAGCAGCGTAAACTGCGATACGGCCAAGATTTCGCCGCCCGCTTCGCTGACACACAGGTTCATCTTGTCCTCGCTGTCAGGGAAAACGCGCAGTCCCGCGACTTTATCGGCTAGATAATCGGCGTCGCTTTGGGTATCGGTTTGGGCTACGCCGAGGAGCACCAAGAGACCGGGGCCGATACTTGCCACTTCTTCACCCTGTACGGACACCTGCGCCCGGCTAACTCGTTGTACTACTGCTCGCACTGCTCTCGCCCTCTCTGTGTGGGGTGACGTACGTCACGCGGCGCACTGTAAACACGTCGCGGAGCTTGCGCAACCTCGTCAACACGCGCTCTAGATGGATAAGGTCTTTAACGACAATGGTAAAGCTTACATGGGCCTCCTGCTCTTTGGTTGCCCGCGCTTGCATCGCGGCAATGTTAGTCTTGTACTCAGCCAAGGAGTGCACCACATCCGCTAACAGGCCGGGCCTGTCCATGCCGATAAGCTCTACCCGCACGGGATACCCCGGCGCGGTATGGGCTCCCCAACTGACGGTAATGAGCCTCTCCTTTTCCCGTTGCAGCGCAGGCACATTCGGGCAGCTTCTGGTGTGTACAGTGACTCCACGCCCCCGCGTAACAAACCCGATAATCTCGTCCCCCGGCAAAGGGTTGCAGCACTTGGCGAATTTAAGCAAGGCGTTGTCTAGCCCTACTACCTGTACTTCGGCGAAGAACTCCGTGGGTGCCGTAGGCGGCAACACAGGCTCCGGCGCCTCGAGGGGCTTATGGCGCGCATGCGTTGTGGTCAGACGGTTCACGACCTGCACCAGACTGACCGCTCCGTAGCCAACCGCCGCCAACAGATCTTCTTCTGATAGATAGTTTAGCTGCTGGGCGGCTTCGCTTAAGTACTCAGCCACCAGTAACTCATCCACGGGCAAAAGCAAGCGCCTGAGCTCCCGCTGCAGCAGCTCGCGTCCCCGCTCGATGTTCTCGGCCTTTTGTTCTTTTCTGAACCACTGGCGAATTTTGCTGCGCGCCTGTGGCGTACGCACTAACTTCATCCAGTCGCGGCTAGGTCCGCTCGTTTGCTTGGAAGTAACTATCTCGACTATATCGCCTGTCTTGAGCTCGTGTGTAAGCGGCACCATGCGCCCGTTGACCTTAGCTCCTACGCAGCGGTGCCCAACGTCAGTGTGCACGCGATAGGCGAAGTCTAGGGGGACAGAGCCTACCGGCAAATCGATGACATCCCCTTTGGGGGTAAACACAAATACCTCGTCGGTAAACAAATCCATCTTGAGGCCATCTACGAACTCGTCGGCACCGCGCAGCTCCTGCTGCCAGTCTAGGATGGAGCGCAGCCAAGCGAGCTTGTCCACAAGGCCCTTCTCGAGCTTGCCGCCCTCCTTGTACGCCCAGTGCGCCGCAATGCCGTGCTCGGCGATTTGATGCATAGCCACAGTCCTAATTTGGAATTCCAGCGGCTGTCCGCGCTCCCCGACTACGGTTGTATGCAGGCTCTGGTACATATTGGGTTTAGGCGTGCCAATGAAATCCTTTATGCGTCCCGGAATTGGGTGCCAAAGATTATGCACTATCCCCAGCACGGCGTAGCAGTCGGCGACCGTGTCCACGATGACGCGGAGCGCCGTGAGGTCAAAAATCTCTTCAAAGCTCCGCCCTGCCTGCATCTTCCTGTAGATGCTGTAGAAGTGCTTGGGACGACCGCCGACATCTGCCCTGATGCCGACCTCCGCTATGTGTCGACGCAGTGTCTCCAGCACTTCGGCAATGACGGCCTCCCTGTCTTCCCGCCTTGCGGCGACGCGAGTGGCAATATCGCGGTAAGCAGTCGGTTCTAGGTAGCGAAACGCTAGGTCCTCTAGCTCCCACTGCATACTGCTAATCCCTAAGCGATGAGCCAAGGGCGCATATATGTCAAGCGTTTCTTTGGCGGTAGCCTTTTGTTTGAGAGGAGCCCTAAATTTTAGCGTGCGCATATTATGCAGGCGGTCGGCGAGTCTGATGAGCACTACGCGCAAGTCCTCAGCCATCGCCAAAAACATCTTGCGCAGCGACTCCGCTTGCTGTTCCTGCCGGCTCCTATACTCAAGCCGCGAGAGTTTCGTTACGCCGTCCACCAGTTTAGCTACACGGGGGCCAAACTCCTGTGCCACCTGCGCTAGGTCAGCGGCCGTGTCCTCCGCCACGTCGTGCAATATAGCGGCGGAAAGGGTCTCCATATCCATGTGGATGTCGGCAAGAATAAGTGCTACCTCCAGCGGGTGACCGATATACTCCTCTCCGGACTCTCGCAGTTGTCCGGCGTGAGCTCGCTCGGCAAAGTCAAAAGCCCGCCTGAGCACCGCCACATCGGCCTGCGGGCTGTATACCTTCACTCGAGCTACAAGAGCCCCAAAGAGATCTGCCTTGTCCATACCCTCGCCCCCGCGCTGTCGCCATTGATGCTCTAGTATTGAATCAGTGAATAGACGGGATACCCGCTAAGTAGTTTGCGCCCGTCAAGCGCCGTCAACTCGATGAGGAATGCCGCACCCACGACGCTGCCACCTAACGACTCCACTAGGTCTACCGAGGAACGAATGGTGCCGCCTGTCGCCAACAAGTCATCTACCACCAAGACACGCGTGCCCTGAGAAATAGCATCTTCGTGGATTTCGAGCTTATCCTCGCCGTATTCTAACGTATAGCTGGCACGGCGCGTCTTAGCCGGCAGTTTGCCGGCCTTGCGTACCGGCACAAAACCTTTGTGTAAACGATAGGCTAGGGGCACGCCCACGATAAACCCCCGGGCCTCCGGAGCCACAACCAAGTCAAACTCTAGTTCGCGGCAGAGCGCAGCAAAATCGTCAATGGCTTGCCGTAAGGAGGGCCCGTCTTTAAGCAACGTAGTAATGTCGCGAAAAAGAATCCCTTGCTTTGGGAAATCCGGAATATCCCTAATCTTATGCCTGAGACCGTGACCAAGACCCGACATATTCATCCTCCTTGTTTGCTCCAAGCGGCAAGCGCCACATAGGTAGCGGACTGAGACAAATCCTGCTTGGCTGCAGGCCTAACCGTACAGCGCACTAGTTCCCCGTCCATGACAAACTCAAGCAAACCAAGCTCACTGTAAATGTTAAGCGCGGCAGCCGCAACACTGTAGGCCACAGCCAGCGGCAGACCAAATCCTTGCGCAAAATCCGTAAGCCTGAAACTAAGACGACCGGCCACAAAGCGATAGATATCAAGGAGCGCCTTGCGGTCGGGGGTCAGCATGGGAAACTGCCCCTTACTCTTATACATTACATCTTGGTCTACAAAAGAGCAAGCGGCACCTGTAGGCGGCACCTCCACTCCTAACGGCGGGGCTACCAGCAGGCAGGTGTCAGAGGTGTCCATGGCAAGTTCAGGGAAGCTCTCAAACCTAGCCCCCTTGCGCCGCAGGTACATGGGTGTGAAGGCAAAGGGAGGCTTGAAGAAGTTAGATTTAAGCTCAGGCGTCAAGCGTGCGAAGCGCACGTCAGAAAGAGCAGGTGACATCACCAGCCACCACTCCGCTCCCACCTTAAAATCCTGTAAACGGAAGGACACCTGCATTTCTCCGCGATACTCTTCCAGGCTCACGCGATAAGCGATATGCAAGCGGTCACCCACAGCTAAATCCCCAAAGCGCTCAGCTGCCCTAAACATGATGCCCGCGCCAGTTGCTCCTTGTGCAGAAGCCCACATTATGCGCAGATGCTCCTGCTCTTTGCCTACCAGACGTTTATCTGTGAGCGTGAGGCCGCCGCTGCCAAACACGGGCTCCGGGTTACCCACGCCAAAAGGAGCCAGCCTTTCGAGGGCTAGGGCCAGTTCGGGGGTTGCTTCCGCCACATCCAGTTCGGCATCAATGTTGATGCGAGGCACAAGCAAGGAGTCCGGCATCTCGTTTGCCACCGCCAAGAATGCGGTGCGAAAGCCGACCAAGTTTTCCTCTTTCAGCGCTAAACCGGCAGCTAGGCTGTGCCCGCCGTACTTTGTCAGTAGCGCACTACATTGCCTGAGCCCGGCGACTAGGTCAAATCCGTGGACACTGCGGCCTGAGCCTCGCCACTCCCCCTGCTCATCTTGGCACAGGAGAATGGCGGGCCGATGATACTTCTCCACGAGGCGTGCGGCGACTATCCCTACGACGCCGTGCGGCCATGCCGGAGCGGATAAGACAATCGCTTTATCCTCTGTGCTCACTAGTGCCATCGCTTCTGTCAGCACCTTCTGCTCGATGCGCTGTCGCTCGCGGTTAAGCGCGTCGAGCTCCTCGGCTATCCCAAGAGCTTTACTTGGTTCCGGTGTGAGGAGCAGGCGGAAAGGCAGTGAGGCGTCGGCGAGGCGACCGGCGGCATTTAGTCGCGGAGCCAACGCAAAGCCGATATGCCCGGCGCGCATGCTGTCGGGCTTGACTCCCGCTACCTGCATCAAGGCAGAAAACCCCGGCGAGGGGTTTCTGAGCCTTTCCAGTCCCTTCTGCACGTACAGTCTGTTTTCTCCTAGGAGTGGCGCGACATCCGCTACCGTGCCCACGGCGACTAAGTCTAGAAAATCGCGCGCTTGCTCCCCGAGCAGAGCGCAAGCTACCTTGTAGGCGACGCCAACGCCCGCTAGTTCCTTAAAAGGATATGTGCAGGTGCTAAGACGCGGGTTCACTATGGCCAGCGCGCGGGGCGCCGTGACGCTAGGCGAATGGTGATCGGTGATAATCAGGTCCAAGCCAAGTGCGAGTGCGTCCTCGGCTTCGTTTACGGCGGTAGTACCGCAGTCTACGGTGACAACGAGCGTACACCCATTCTCTTTGGCCAGCATCAATCCTTCCCGCTGCAAGCCGTAGCCGTCTTCGCGGGAAGGAATATAAACGAGGGTCTTAATCCCCATGGACGACAGGGCCTTAAACATAAGGGCAGCCGCGGTGATGCCGTCCGCATCGTAATCACCGTGAATCATTACTTTCTCTTGGCGTTCACCGGCCAACCTAAGCCTCGCCACTGCCGCTGCCATGCCCTGCAGCAAGTAGGGGTCATGCTGGTGCGAGAAATCCGGGAACAGGAAGCGCTCTACTTCTTGCTCTGTAGTCAGCCCCCGCCGGTGCAATATGCGCGTTACGACAGGGTGCAGGTGGCTATACACGACGCGTCCCCCCTCTTCCTTTAGGGTTCGCGCTGTCGGTTAAATATCCTTCCCGTCCCCACCCTCAAAAGGTCAAAGCTGCTCTCCGCTCCTGCTTTACAATCGACAGCAGCATGGGAGCCGTAATTTCGTCGATGATATGTACACTTCCCCCTGCTGTTTCCGCTAGACGACTTAGAAGTCTGTGGTTTGGTTGCAGTCCGACGCAGCACAGTCTGATGCGCCGCCTGCCGATATCCCTTGCTTGCTGCAGCACCTCTTCCATCGGGTCGCCGGCAGCTAGGGCCATGGTTGGTATCCCGTCAGTAATGACGATAAGTAGAGAGCGCTCACGGCACGAATAAGTGCTTACGTAGCGCGAAGCGGTTAAGAGCCCGAGGGCTAAGGGCGTCAGTCCGCTCGGCTTAATCGATTTGAGTCCGCTCTTAAGTAAGAGTTGGTTTCGCGTAAAGGGAACCGCGACCTCCACGCGGTCTTCTTGGAAATAAACGACGGCTAGGCGGTCGTCGGTAGCGTGCACTAGTTGCTCCGCCAGGGCTTTAGCGGCCTTAATGCGTCGGCCCATCATACTGGCGCTCGCGTCAATCAGCAGACAGATGTCTAAGCGCTGTCTGGTCATTTTGGCTTCAAAGCGCAGGTGTTGCTCCTTCACCAGCCAGGGGCTCTGCTCTCTGTAGGCGTCGTGCAGACTGAGAGAGATTGTCGGGATTACGGCTAGTGTCCGTTCCCCTTCCGTAAGTCTTGGCCGCGGATGATAGCCCCGCCTAGCTCGTTTGTGACAATGCACCCGCCCGTATCCGTGCTTAGAGGCGGAAATGGTCGCCTGTCGGCCTAGGCGGTGGTAGTACTTAAGATCACACTCTATCTGTCTGGCGGCATAGGCGACGGAATCGTACAGGCGCATCCCCTTGCCTGAAAGCAGATAACGCTCGCCCCTACACTCCAAATATCCATATCCCCTAAGCTTGCTCCACGTTTCACCTAATCGCGCTTGAAACGCGCTCACCCCTTTGCTGTTGACCGCGGGATGCGTGGTGTAGAGGAGGTGTCGCAACTCGTCAATATCCTCTAACTCCTCTAGGATGTCGGCGAGATGCGTGAGTTGCTCTGTATAAGCCTCGGCCTTCGTCCTCTCGTCTTTGACCGGCTTTGCCGACATGAGAAAGGAGTCCGAGGAGGACATGTAGGGAGAAAGGTCGCGCTTTAGAGAAGCATCGGATTGACTGTGAACCACGTGCTCGATTTTCCTCAGTTCTGCCCCGTCCGCAATCAGTGCGCGCTCCACTTCCTCCACCAGAAAGAAGGTCAGCGCGAGGTCTCGGCCCGCCAACAAGAGAGTGAGATGGACGTGGTTTTTGTGGGCCTGCTTGAGGGTATCCCGTTGCCCAAAGGTTAGCCTGCCGGTGGCTCTGCCTCCCCCTGCCGCCGTCTGCAGGTCGATGTAGTGCGCGAGTTCACGGCAATCCGCTTGAACCGCCCGACCGTAGTTCTCGACAGCCCTACACACCGCCTTAGCTATCGCTGCCGGCGATACTTGGGCCAGCGAGTGAAACACATCTACATGCATCACCTCGTTAGCCGTTGGCCGCCGATAGAAAACGCGGCCGGCATCGGCGTCGCGCATGACGTATACGGTGTCCGGGCTAAGAGGGGTTATCGTATGCACTTTCCGGCTGACTACCGCAGTCTCGCCAATGCGACACCCCTGTTCTAAGCCAAGTACGTGGGCGAGTTTTTGGCTCGGGGAAAAATCCGCAATCATTGCTTTCTCAGGTCCTCTTCCGCTTGTACGCGGAACGCAATGGGAATGTCGGCTAGGCGCCTCGCCGCCGTAGGCGGTGCGACCACGGGGGACTCACTTCCCGTAGGCCTCGTGGGGCCCTCAAAGACCTCACGCAAGCGGCTGAACAAGCCGCCTGCGCTCTTCGCGGCCTCAGCAGGTAGAGGCTCGCGGGGTACGGGGCTCCGACTCCTCGGCGCTGGCGGCGTCGCTTCTTGCGGCTTCTGTCTGAGCTGCGCTAAGATTTCTGACAGCACTTCCGGTGCCACGCGGTGACGCAGGGCCAGTGACGCGCCGGCACAGACATCGCTTAACTCCACCCGCTCTGCCTCGCGGCGGGCGCAGTGCATGCGCGCCGCAACCAGAATGGACTCCGCGGCGCGAATGCTCTCCAGCCCATACTCCACAAAAAGCTTGGCCACCACATCAACCATAGGTGAGGGCAAATCCACGGGCACCGTTTCGATCTCCGATCCTCTGCGGCTTGTGCAGGATGACACTTGGGGTGCTCCGTGGTGTGGCTCATCCGCTAACCGCAATATCTGCGAGAGGACATGCGTGTCCGCCGGCCGTTTGACACCAACCGAGAGGTCGAAGCGGTCAGAAAGCTGCCGCCTGATGCCGTCTAAGGGGCCGGGATCCTCATCCGGATTGGACGCCGCCCAAACCGTCACTTTGACCGGCAGTTCTACGCGCGGGAGTCCGGCCTCCTCAATCTGCAGGCGTCCCGGCTTGGTGCCCATGACATCGAGGAGCGCGTCGGCAATGTCGGGGTTAGTATCGGCAAGCCTGTTAATCTCATCGATGAAGACGATGCCGCGATGTGCCTGCGCTAGGATTCCCGGCAGCATCGCCGCTTGGGGTCCTCGCTTGTCGGTCAGCCGCGCCAGATCAAGGCTGCCTACTACGGTAGCCATCTTAGCGGAATGCGAGATCTCTAAATAGGGCATCGCAATGCGCTCCTGACCTAGCTCGGCAACCTCTTTTGGCTCTAAGCCGCGGTGCTCGGGGCAGTGGGGGGAGGACGGGTCGCAATTGTAAATGCAGTTAGCGACACGCGCGATACTCGGCAGCACATCGCGCGCGGCCCTCATAATACTTGTCTTGCCTGTCCCTCTTAAGCCCTCCGCGTGTAGGTGCAGTGAGGTTGGGCTGACAGCAGCTAAAACAGATAGCTCTACCGCGAGGAATAGAACCTCGTTTTCGCTGTGTCGGACTAGACGGTGATAATCTTTAGGCATAACAAAACCTCCCACTCAACCACTTCGCCGTTAGTGTTTGCCAGTACGGCGGAAAAAATGATGGGTGGGAGGGGAAATTCGCGCTATAGTTCTACTTTCACGAGGTCGCGGTCAATTAGGTTTATGCAGCGCGTAAGCTTCGCGGTCAGATGTGGAACTTCCCGCAAGGCGTGGCGCATCTGGCGCAGAAGGTCAATCTCTCGCCTGAGGAGTGCCACTATGTCCCCTTCATCGAGATTACATTGGTTGAGGATGGTGGGGAGATCTTCTCCTTTGGCCCACATAAAGCCGATGGACGAAAGGTAGCTTGTGTACACTATCTCTTGGGCTTCCGCTTGGGCCCGCTCGGCGGCAAAGCGGGTAATGAACAGCCACCACTTGTGCAGCTTAAGGTCTTCGCACGGGAGGACGGTGTCGTACTTGCGCCAAGGGTAATCTATACCGAGCAACAACGCCACGATTTCAGGTTCGGTGAGGTCCTCGAGCATACCCGCGAAGATTAGCTCTGTGATCAGGAGCTCTTGGATGTAGATCTGTGCTGCCAACTCACCGCGCGGCAGCAGTGCATCCCGCTCGATGTACCCTAGACGCGCAAGAATTCCCCGGCGGCGGGCAAATTCGGCGACAAAAGCGTTAGTTGCGGGCAATTTGTCCAACTCCGCTTGTATTACCTGCAGGCGGTGTAGCACTTGATTGTACTGCTTCTTTAGGGGGCGACACCCCCCCCGCTTTCTAGGCGAGCAACGCCGCTGTGAAGTACTGTCAAGCAGAGTGCGGAGCTCCTCGTACTGTCGCTCCAGCTCGGGGTCTGCTTTGTGCTTGCGCCCGCGGAGTTTCTCGTAGCTTAACAGCCTGTGCTGTAGCTGCCGGCGACTCACGGGACACGAGGGGCTGTTAATGTCGGCGCAGACCTGCTGCTCTAGAGCCTTCATTTCCGTTTCTACCAGCTTGTACCGGCCCATGATTTCCCTGCGGTCAATGCCGGATAGATAGCTCGCAAAACTTTGGGTAAGCGCTTTTTCATGAAGTTCGGGCGCGACGTACTTAATCAGATTGAGGACGCTGTTAAAAGTGAGTTTGAACTGGCTGTTTAGTCGCTCCAGTTCAAGTTGTGCGTAGTTCTCTAAGCGCGAACGGTAATCAGACACAAGCGTAAAGACATACCCGGACTCGTCCATGCCGCGCCTGCCAGCCCGCCCCGCCATTTGGTAGTACTCCTGTGCCTTGAGGGGCCGCACGCTCTTGCCGTCAAACTTGCGCTGGCCGTCAAAGCATACGGCTCGCACAGGGTAGTTAATGCCGACGGAGAAGGTCTCGGTACAGTAGAGGACTTTCACCAGTTTTGCGGCAAAGAGGTCTTCGACCATGTCTTTGAGAACAGGCAGGAGCCCGGCATGATGGTAACCTACGCCGCGGCGAAGGACACTCCTAAGCACGCGGTAGTCGCCGCTCCTAGTGAGCCCCGGCACTTGCGCAAACTTGCCGAGCACCTCCTCTACCTCCGCTAGTTCCTGCTTACTGAGCAACTGCAGCGCGAGAGCCGTGTCGCGGGCGTTAGCCGCACACTGACGGCGGCTAAAAACAAAGAACAGGGCCGGCAGGTAACTGCTCTTAATGCTCTTTATCAGGTCAAGGTGCGTAATCTTCGCGTCAGCCATAAGAGAGGGCGGTTCGGTGTTGCTCGTCGGACGCATGATGCGTTTGCCGCTCGCGTCCAGTAAATAGAAGTAGTGCAGCAGAGGCACGGCTCGCTTGTGCTCTACGACTTGGGCAAACTCCTCGCCGCGCACCATAGATAGCCACCCCACTAGTTCGGCGAGATTGCCGATGGTCGCGGAGAGTCCTAACACGCGGATATGCGGCGGGGCAAAGATAAGGCTCTCTTCCCAGGCCACACCCCTGTCGCTGTCAATGTAATGAATCTCGTCAAAAATAACGTGAGAGATGTCATCGACAAAAGGCTCCTTGGCTAATACCATGTTGCGGAAAATCTCCGTCGTCATCACCAAGCAGTCGCCGCGCGGGTTAATGCTGACGTCGCCGGTTACTATACCGACACGTCCCTCGCCGAACCGGAGCTTAAACTCCTTGTACTTCTGGTTACTGAGAGCCTTAATCGGTGCCGTATACACAATCTTCTGGCCGCGCTGCAGGGACTGCTCGACCAGAAAGTCTGCCACTAAGGTCTTGCCGACACCTGTAGGGGCACAGACGATAACGGAACGACCCGCGGCAATAAACTCCATTGCTTGCTGCTGAAACTGATCGAGCTGAAAATCTTGGTAGGA
>CAYGHR010000042.1:0-12049 GCA_964349715.1 uncultured Peptococcaceae bacterium | reverse complement strand
CGGCCTCCGGGTTATGAGCCCGACGAGCTAACCAAACTGCTCCACCCCGCAATATAAACTTGAATTAGGAATCTTGCGCGCGAGTCGCTAGGTGAGGGAATCATGAATCTGGAATCAGGAATCATGACCTAGGGGACACCGTCAACCGTCAACCGTCAACTGTCAACCCATCCGCCAGGAGCTAGGAGCCAGGAGCTAGGAGCTCTCCTCCCACCCTCCCGCATCTCACTTCCAACCTCTCACTTCTAACCTCTAAAATTGGTAGCGGGGGCAGGATTTGAACCTGCGGCCTCCGGGTTATGAGCCCGACGAGCTAACCAAACTGCTCCACCCCGCAATATAAACTTGAATTAGGAATCTTGCGCGCGAGTCGCTAGGTGAGGGAATCATGAATCTGGAATCAGGAATCATGACCTAGGGGACACCGTCAACCGTCAACCGTCAACCCGCCCTCCAGCATCCCACCTCTAACCTCTCACTTCTCACCTCTCAAATGGAGCGGGTGATGGGGATCGAACCCACGCAACCAGCTTGGAAGGCTGGAGCTCTACCATTGAGCTACACCCGCCTGTGTCGAGTATTGGTGGAGAGGACTGGATTTGAACCAGTGTAGGCGTCTGCCGGCAGATTTACAGTCTGCTCCCTTTGGCCGCTCGGGCACCTCTCCACAAAAAATTCAACTGTTACATTATAATTGGCGGTACCTCGCACGTCAAGTAAAGTTACCTGCCGTTAATTGGATTGGCTCGCAGCCTACGCCATTCTCTCTAACAAATAGCGCTCTACTTTGCGCTTGACCCGCTGCAGTGCATTATCGATAGATTTCACGTGTCGGTCTAGCTCCTCGGCAATCTCCTGATACGATTTACCATCGAGATAATACCTCAGCACCTTACACTCCAAGTCGCTTAAGAGCTCGCCCATACGACACTCTATGTCCCTAAACTCCTCTTGATGAATGACCAGTTCCTCAGGATCCGTAATCTTCCCGCCCGATAGGACATCTAACAACGTGCGATCGGATTCTTCATCGTAGATAGGCTTGTTAAGTGACACATATGAGTTTAGGGGTATGTGCTTTTGCCGCGTCGCCGTTTTTATGGCGGTAATAATCTGGCGGGTGATGCATAGCTCGGCAAAAGCTCTAAACGATGACAACTTGTCCGGCTTGAAGTCACGGATGGCTTTGTACAGACCAATCATGCCTTCCTGCGTAATGTCGTCGCGATCTGCTCCCACAAGAAAGTACGACTTAGCCTTAGCTCGAACAAACGCGCGGTACTTGTTGATTAAATGCTCCAGCGCATACGTGCTCCCTTGCTTTGCTCCCTCGACAATATCCTCTTCCGGCATCATTTCCAGGGATACAGCATCGCGTGCCGGGAAATCCACTAAGCATCGCCTCCAGACTGGGCATTGAATTCATATGAAATTGTACAAACCTAATTATATATCTGCATTATGTAAAGGTCAATCCTAAAAACATCCCAAAAACGCTTTCCCCCGCTTATTCTTGCGTCCCCTTGGATTTCAGCCCGTGACTTTGACGTGTTGTCTGACTATCTCAAACAGCACTATTCCGGCTGCAACCGAAGCGTTAAGGGAGCCTATCGGCCCGGTGGTAGGTATGGCGACTAGCTCGTCACAGCTCTCCCTGAGCAGACGGGAGATGCCTTCGTCTTCGCTGCCCACGATTAACGCCAAGGGAGAAGCCAACTTAACGTCATATATGACCTTGCCGCTAGACTCCGCACCTACCACAGTGAAGCCGGCGTCTTTCAGACGGGCCACATGCTGCGCTAGGTTCGCGACACGCGCGACCGGCAAATGCATGACCGCGCCTGCCGAGGCTTTAGCGACAGCCGGCGAGAGCGCCGCACTGCGCCGCTTGGGGATTATCGCTCCCTGCGCGCCGGCAGCTAAGGCGCTGCGCAAAATTGCCCCCAGATTATGCGGGTCCTCAATGTGATCTAGCACCAAGAGCAAAGGGCGCGGTTGCGCAAGGGCTTTCGCTACGAGGTCCTCGAATTCTACGTAGGACTCAACAGCCACGTCGGCCACTACGCCTTGATGCGGTCTCCCTTCGCACATCTTGTCCAGAATGACCTTTTCCACTTCGACTATGACCACACCCTGCTGTCTGGCGAGTTCGAAAATCTGCCTAATGCCGCCTCCGGCCTGTTTCTGCACAAACAACTTGTTGATGGGTGTTTTCGCCCGCAGAGCCTCCAATACAGGATTACGTCCCTCGATTTGGTTCATCTTGACCTCCGTCTAATTCAGATTTGCCGTAGGGTGAGCCGCAGCTCATCTCCCCCTCGCCACATCCCCGCGCACTCAGGCAGTCCGGTCCGGCCTGACTAAAGACATGCGGCGCGATTGCTCTAACTAGGCGCAGCATTTCCCATGCCAGCGCCCTAATTTCCCATTGCGCACGCCTACAGCAACGCAAGGCGAAGAAGTTATACAGACTCCGCGCATTAAGGGTAGCCACGAGTTTCGTGGCACATGCGTTTGGTAAGACATAGCGCGCGTCTTCCGCAGGCACATACGAAAGCAAGGACGCATAGGCGCGGCGCACCGCATCTATAGCCGCAAGGAACTCCCTCTGGGCTTCCGGCGAGTTAGCGATAGCGGGGGGAGTGACAAAGTCAAAGTCCTCCATCCGCACGTAGCGCTGCGATTGCTGGGAGTACGAGGCAATGCGGTGTCGCACCAATTGGTGCGACAAGGCGCGACTCACGCCCTCAATCCCAAACGTAAAGCTGACATGCTCGAGCGGCGACTCGTGCCCGAGCGACAGCAGCTTAGCCACCATCGCCGCGCTTTTATCGCCACTTAAACGTCTCTGTATCGTAGCAATGTCTGCATCCGAATAACACAGCCGCGCTGCGGCCGCGACCACATGGTCCGGCGTCGGTGTAAAGTTAAGCAGTGTTACACGCATGTAGAGTCCTCCTTGAGCCCGCGTATGGCACAGATAATCTCTAGCGCACGCTCCTCCTCTTTGGCAAGGTAGAGGTAGCCGATTAAGCTTTCTATGCCTGTGCTGTGTCTATATTCGGTGACACTAGCGCTCTTGGGCACGTGGCCGCTCCGGACATTTCGCCCCCGTCGCAGGATATCTTTCTCCTTCTCGTTCAGCAGCGCAAAAATGGCGTGAGCGGCCTTAGCTTGAAAAGAGGCCCGCACAAAGTATGCGGTTTCCCGGTGCATCGCGCTCATGCGCTTAGGCCCTTCGCGGACGGTTAGGACACGCATCGCCAACTCATAGTAGGCATCCCCAATGTAGGCCCAAGTAGCAGGCGAAAAGTCCTCCGGCGTGAGTACGCTCACTTCTGTTTCCATCTGACGCCCTGCGGGGTATCCTCAAGCACAATCCCTAGCTCCGCGAGTTCACGGCGTATGTTGTCTGCGGTCCAATAGTCCCGCGCTAGCCGCGCCTCCTCGCGCCTAGCGATAAGCGCCTCCACCTCCGCGGCAATACTCCTGTCTCCCGTAAGTTCTACCCCGAGCACTTCCGCGAGCTTGCCCATTAGACCCAAGACCACGCTTGCGTTCGCTAGCCCGCCTCGCGCTAAAGCAGTATTGGCGTCGCGAGCAAGTTCAAACAGCACGCCCCAGGCTTCCGCGGTGTTAAAGTCATCGGCTAGGGCGCCCTTAAACCGCTCCTCATACTTGTCGACGTCTACCGTTTCTCCTGCGGTCTGTGGCACGTAGCTTCTTGACAGCACATGCTCTAAGGCGGCGCAAGTGTTCTTAAGGCGATTGAGGGCAGCACCGGCACTGTCCAGAGAAGTAGCGTCAAAGGACAGCGGTTTGCGGTAGTGAGCGCTCTGCAAGAAGAAGCGCACGGTGTTGCCGTCGAAATGTCTCAGGATGTCGTTTAGGACAAAGAAATTTCCCCGCGACTTAGACATCTTCTCTTCGTTAATATTAATGAAGGCACCGTGCACCCAGTAGCGCGCAAACGGTTCCCCCGAGCACAGCGCCTCACTTTGTGCCAGCTCGTTCTCATGGTGGGGAAATTGCAGGTCCATTCCCCCCGCGTGGATATCTATGTGCCCGCCGAGTTCTGCGCGCACCATGGCCGAGCACTCAATATGCCACCCCGGCCGCCCCTTCCCCCACGGGCTGTCCCAAGCAGGCTCCCCGGGCTTAGCGGCCTTCCAGAGGGCAAAGTCGGCGGGATAACGCTTCGCCTCGCCTGACTCGACACGACTCCCAAGCGCTAATTCGTCGAGTTTCTGCCCGCTTAATTGACCATAGGCGGGAAACATCTGCACATCGTAGAAGACGTCACCTCCCCCTACATAGGCGAACCCTCCCTCAATCAGGTCTTCTATCAAGGCAATGATGTTGCCGATATGCTCAGTCACCCGCGGATGCTTGTCCGCAGGCAGAACGCCTAGCGCCTTGACATCCTCAAAGTAGTTCTTTATCTCCTGCTCGACCAGCTCATCGACAGTGATGTTAAGTTCCGCAGCCCGCACGATTATTTTATCGTCCACGTCGGTAAAATTCTGTACATACGTCACTTCATACCCTAGGAAACTCAAGATACGCCTAATCGTATCCCCCAAAACAAAAGTCCTGGCGTTCCCTAGGTGGATGCGATTGTACACGGTGGGACCGCACAGATACATACTGACCTTCCCCGGTATGCGTGGCACAAAGAGCTCTTTCTCCCGTGTAAGGGTATTGTAAATCTGAAGTTGCATGCTAAACCTCCTTTATACACAACGTCGCCCGTTATCCCAGGCGACGCCCTTAGCCCTGATTGAGCCTGACCGTAGCGGCGGCGTAACACACAGCGCCTTCACCTGCCCCTACGTAGCCTAAACCTTCGTTTGTCGTAGCCTTTATGTTGATTTGTTCGACCTTGAGCCCGAGAGCCGAGGCGAGATTGCTCCGCATGGCGTCGCGATACGCCCCAATCTTAGGCGCTTCTAGCAGCAAGGTTACATCAATATGTAGGGGCTGCGCATGGCAGGCCTTAAGCATTCTCGCCACTTCCTGTAGGAGTGCAAGGCTCTCTGCCTCGCGGTAGCGCTCGTCGCTGTCGGGGAAGTGCTGTCCGATGTCGCCGAGTGCCGCTGCCCCAAGCAGGGCGTCCATGACAGCGTGCGTGACGACGTCAGCGTCTGAGTGCCCAAGCAATCCACAGCTGTAGGGGATCTCCACTCCTCCTAAGACCAGCCTCCTGCCCGCTACCAAACGGTGTACATCCATACCCATGCCCACCCGCGTATCGCCGACAAAGGGGCGGGCGAAATCATGTGGCGTAGTAAGCTTAGTGTTGGCCTGCTCGCCCTCCACTATTACCACAGGATGGCCCAAACGAAAGACTAGTGCAGCATCGTCCGTAGCGGTTATTCCTTCGGCTAGCGCATCCCTATGCGCCCGCATGATGAGTTCCCGCCGAAACCCCTGCGGGGTCTGCACTGCCACGTAGTCATCCCGCGCTAAGACCTTAGTTAAGCGCGATGCACCAGCCTCATAGACGGTGTCGGTCAAGGAGACACCGGGGAAGCACGCGCCGCTCACACGCGTAGCACTCAGAACACGGGCAATCAGTGCAGGCGACACAAACGGCCTAGCCCCGTCATGGATAAGGACAAACTCCCTAGTCTCAGGCACTGCCGCGAGACCCGCATAGACTGACTCTTGGCGCGTAGCTCCACCCCTGACCAACGTAACCGGCAACGGGCAGACCAACCCCCGAAAAAGCGCCTCGCCCCCGGTCGGTACAACCAGATAGACCTCTGTCAAGCCCGCTTGGGCAAAAGCCTCTATGGTTCTTTGGATTACCGCCTTGCCGTCTATGTTCAGGGCGAGCTTGTTGCCAAGCGCGCCCATGCGCGTACTACTGCCGGCAGCCGTGATAACTACCGCTGTATCCATAAGCCTCTAGCGCAGCTTAGCAAAGATCATGCGCCCGGCGGAAGTCTGCAGCACCGATGTGACGATAACGGCTATCGTGTCACCGATGTGCTTTCTCCCTTGCTCCACCACAATCATCGTGCCGTCTTCCAGGTAGGCTACTCCCTGTCCGTATTCCTTACCTTCGCGCATGACTTGGATACTCATCTCCTCGCCCGGAAGAACTACGGGCTTCAAGGCGTTAGCAAGTTCGTTAATGTTTAGCACACTTACGCCTTGCACCTCGCACACCTTGTTGAGGTTGTAGTCGTTAGTTAGTATTTTGGCCTTAAAATCCTGTGCCATTCTCACTAGTTTGCTGTCTACCTCGCTCTGGTCGTCATAATCTCGGCGGATAATCTCGACCTTAGCCCCGCTCTCCTTCTGAATGCTGTTTAGAACATCAAGTCCCCTGCGCCCGCGGTTGCGGCGCAACACATCGGCACTGTCGGCAATATGCCGCAGCTCTTCCAGCACAAAGGAGGGCACGAAAAGCGTCCCCTCTAAGAAGCCGGTGCGAACAATGTCAAGGATGCGCCCATCGATGATTACGCTTGTGTCTAAGACCTTTGGTATTCCGCCATCACCCGACACCGGGGCATTGCGACGCGGTCCCGGTAAAAGCATCGCGGCTATCTCATCGCTCTTAGTTACGGCAATGCGTAAGCCAACATACCCGAGCAACACATAGGCCGCAATCTTGAGATACCCTCCCACAAGCGGCACAATGTCTAGCGGGCGAGAAAGCAGGGAGGCTACAATCAAGCCCACAGTAAGCCCGACTGCCCCCATTATCATGTCTTGCACTGGAATACGCTGCACGTAGTTCTCGGCAACATCGGCAATTCGCAGGCAGACACCCATCAACCAAGGGGAAATAAAGTAAAATATGAGTCCTCCGAGTAACGCCCCCACCGCGTTGATACTAACTGCCATAAGGCCCGAAAACTCCTGTCCAGACAACTGCCCTACGAACGGCAAGAGCGCGGAGATGAGGCTGTACACCGACAAAGCCCCTCCTAGGACTAGGACCGCGCGCGCGATCTTCCTCCCCATAGGTAACACTCCCTTTCTAAGTTAAATCGAGTACTACAAATATAGCACACCATTAGTTTCAGGAACAGGCACTGTGTACTAAGTGTTGCGCTGCCTCCTCGCTAACGTTTTCCACCAAAATGAGTTCACTCACCAGAATCTGCCGCGCCGTCTCGAGCATGCGCTTCTCGCCCGTCGATAAGCCTTTGATCCTTTCGCGCGCGCAAAGCGTACTGACCACCTCAGCGACCGCTAGGATACACCCCGTACGCAGTTTCTCTAGGTTGGCGCGGTAACGGCGATTCCAGTTTCCCTGCTCCTCGATATGCAGTTGACTAAGCACAGATAGCACGCGCGGCACTTCGCTTGATGCCACTATCTGCCTAAGCCCCATGTGATCCACGTTGTTCTGCGGAATGTACACCTTCATTTCCCCTAAAGGGATGCGCATAACATAGTAGCTCTGTCTTGCCCCCAGTATTTCGCGCACCTCAACCGCCTCAATTACGCCGGCCCCATGCATGGGGTACACAACTTTGTCGCCAATACCGAACACTCGCGTCACCCCCTACCCCTGATGTTACCATTGTTTAGCGTAACAGTCAAGAAATTTAGTATTCTATCATAGTGAAAAGGGCGATGTCAACAGGCGAACGAAATTTAGCCGCAGTTGACAAGCCTCCCGGGGTGTAAGATAATCTAGCCAGGCTATGAGTTTCCTTGAACAGCGAAATTCGGGGTTAGGGGTGACGGTCTTGGGAGAGTTCTGCACAGAGTTTCAGAACACCGTAGGTGAGTACTTAGTGAGGCATCGCAGCATCCTTGACGCGTTAACTAAGTTTCAGGAGTCATGCGCTAGGGTCAATCGCGCGGTAGCCAAGGCAGCCACAACATGCGGGTGCATCGAAATCGACGTGAGCAAACAGAAACTGCCGGAAAGCTTACTTATCCAAGACTTTAAGCGAACGTCAAGCACGCACATTGACGGCGAGTTGTGTGAAAACTGCAAGGACGTGGTAGAGACCGAGCTTGGCAACAACCTCTTCTATCTCGCGGCCATCTGTCAACTCCTAGGGTTCGAGCTCAACGACATCGTAACCAAGGAGCGCGAACGAGTTTCGGCACTCGGGTATTTTAAAATGGGGTAGGCGCAGGCCTACCCCTTACGTTTTTCTTTGCGCGCTGCGCGCCTGCTCAGAGCTGTTGCTTTACGGTGCTCGTACTTCACACGCCAAGCGTGGGGGAGCCTACGCCACAACATGCCATGCCACCCTAACCCCATGAGTGCATACAGAACCAGAGGAATAAACACAAAGCGCCTCGCGAACCACAGCAAGAGCACGGTCGCCACCATGAAGGAGACCAACATCCCGGCACTTCGCGGCAGACTGACGGTCTTAAAGTCCGGATAGGGCACGCGACTGACCATCAGCACGGCTAAACTCAGGAAAACGAAGGGCAAGAAGAAATGAGGCAGGAGCTGATAGTAAAGGGTGGCTGTCGCGGCAATACCCCCGGCAGCGGTAATTGGCATGCCCGTGAAATGCCCGAGCCTAACCACAGGCTGCGAGTTAAAGCGAGCAAGCCTGATAGCACCGGCAAAGACAAAGGCCGCACCGGCCACGTGTGCAAAAGGCGATTCCGGTTGTAGCGAGAGCATCAGCGCGACGGGTGCGGCTCCGAAAGTCACCACGTCGGCTAGCGCGTCTAGCTCCTTGCCAAAGCTGCTGGTGACGTCTAGGAGACGCGCCAAACGCCCATCGACCCCGTCGAGAAACATGCCCACTATCACCACAAACGAAGCTAGGCGCCACTCCCCCGTCTGACTCAGATAAATGGCCAACATGCCAAGGTACAGATTGCCCAAGGTAAACGCCGAAGGGATGTATCTCCTAATCCATTGTGCCACGACTAATCACCCCTATTACCGTTTCTCCCCCTACAACTCGCGTCCCTAGCTTGACCCTCATCTCGGTTTCCGGGGGCATAAACACCTGCAGGGACGAGCCGAATTTCATGAGGCCGAACTTTTCGCCCCGCTTAAGCTCATCCCCAACCTTGACCCAGCACACCACCCGCCGTGCCACCACGCCGACAATCTGCACGAGCAGGCATTGTGTTTCGTTGCTTTGTACTGTTACATAGTTGCGCTCATTTACTGAAGGCGCGTCCGCAAGGTAGGCAGGCCTATACAGCCCGGGCTTGTGTTCGACCGCTGTCACCCGTCCGCCGATGGGCGAGCGGTTGACATGCACGTCAAGCGGGCTTAGAAAAATGGTGACCATCCGTGCGGGACCGCCAAAAAGATAGGGGTCGTGCACTACATCCACAGCGGTTACCTGACCGTCAGCCGGAGCGAGAAAGTCGATCTCAGCGTCGTTCTCCGGGGGATGGGTACGCTTAGGGTCGCGAAAGAAATAAAGCAGAAAGCCAAATCCTATAAGAGGTAGCGTGACTAGCAGCGGGTGGACAAAGAAAAGAGCCGTCGCCAGTAGCGCTAGTATGAGTATGTAATTGCGCCCCTCCGCGAGCAGTAGCCTAAGGCCCGAACTCATGCCTGGTGCCTCAGGTTAAAGACCTGCTCCTCAAGTCTCTCTAAGCCATTCTTTACCGCCCTAGCGCGCACTTCGCCAATGCCGTCCACTTCGTCTAGCTCCTCCACCGAGGCATGAAGAATGCCCTGGAAATCCGTAAACGACGCGACTAGGTTCCTAACAACTGACTCCGGCAGACGCTGAATCCTGCTCAGCAAGCGATACCCCGCCGGAGCGATAGCTTGGTCTAGCGCATTGATGCTCCCGCCGTGGCCAAGTATCCGACAGACGTTTATCGGGTCCAGCATATCGTCGAGCGAAATAGCGCCAAGCTGGGCCCTAATCTCTTCAATGCTGCGGCCGTCACCGCTCTGTCGGTAGTCCTGTATAAGCAGAACAGTTTCTTCTTCTACGTTGCGCGTCAGTTCAGCGAGTTGCAGGCCGAGCAAGCGACCCTCCGTGCCCATCTCCACTAGGTGGCGCCTAACCTCGCTCGCGCCGCGCATCACCAGTTCGGCGCGATGCACTGCCGCTACCACGTCAAAGACTGTTACAGTATCCTTAAATTCCTGTACGGACAGCTCCGCTAAGATGCGGTCTAGCGCCTGCTTGTATTTTTCGAGCGTGCCAATGGCCTGATGGGCCTTAGACGTGAGCTCGGGGAACTCGCGCAATATGTAGCGAATGGAGCCGCGGTACAGAGTTATAATAGAACGCCGCTGCGAAATAGCCAGCACAATTTCTCCTGTCTGCTTAGCCGTTCGCTCCGCCGTCCGATGTCTGATGCCTGTCTCTGCCGAAGGGATAGTCGCGTCAGGCACAAGTTCGGCGTTAGCGTAGAGAATGCGCTTGGCGTCCTTGTTAAGGATAATTGCGCCATCCATTTTAGCCAACTCATAAAGCGCGGTCGGGGTAAACTCGCAGTCCAAAGCAAAACCGCCGTCTACTATGGCCATCACCTGCGGCGAGTCGCCAATGACTATCAGCGCCCCCGTTCTGGCTCTGAGCACGTTATCTAGCCCCTCGCGGAGCATGGTGCCGGGTGCAAGTATGCGCAAAGCGCTGATCAACTTATCGCTGTCGGGCATGTTCCCATCCTCCTACAAATTCCATGTGGCCGTAAGTGCCGTAGCTAGTGTTTCCACCGGGTGCACCTGTATGCCCGCTGCAGCTTGCGACACCGCCTCGGCGGCGTTCCGCTTAGGGATAATAATGTGGCTAAAGCCTAGTTTGGCCGCCTCCGCAATCCGCGCGTCAACGCGCCCGACACCCCGTACTTCACCCGTCAGGCCTACTTCGCCCACCACCGCCAGCCTGCGGTTTATGCGCGTATCGCGCATACTTGAGGCTAAGCTTACGGCGACAGCCAGGTCGGCAGCAGTATCGATGACCCTTATTCCTCCTACGGCATTGACATAGCTGTCCTGGCAAGAAACCATCAGTCCTACGCGACGCTCCAATACAGCCAGAATCATGGCCACGCGGTTGCTCTCCACGCCTGCGGTAGTGCGCCGCGGTGTGCCGTAGCCTGCCGGTGCAAGCAGCGCCTGCATCTCAATCAACATAGGGCGAGTGCCCTCAATGATGGGCACCACCACCGAGCCCACCACATCCGCCGGGCGCTCCGCCAGCAGCAGCTCCGATGGATTGTCGACGTCTTTTAAGCCGGTGCCGTGCATAGAGAACACGCCTACCTCACTCGTCGACCCAAAACGATTCTTAACCGCTCTGAGTAGACGAAAGCTCATCTGCTTATCTCCCTCGAAATACAGCACCGCATCTACCATGTGTTCGAGCAGCTTCGGTCCGGCAATGGTGCCGTCTTTGGTGACATGCCCCACAAGGATGACGGCTACGCCCGTATCTTTGGCTAACCGAATCATTCGCGCCGCAGACTCCCTTACCTGCCCGACACTGCCCGCCGCCGCCGCAAGTTCTGACACGGTCATGGTCTGAATGGAGTCGACCACTAAGACTTCGCCCTTTAGTGTCTGCACTTGGTCTATAAGCGAAGCGGTATCTGTTTCGGGGGTGGCGTACAGCTCGCGGCACTGCGCCTGCAATCGCTCGGCCCGCATTTTAAGCTGCTCCATGGACTCTTCCCCTGAGGCATAGACTACGCGCCGGCCCCCCTCGGCAACCGCATTGCTTACCGCCAAGAGAAGCGTGGACTTCCCTATGCCGGGGTCACCACCCACTAAGACTACCGACCCCGGGACAAGCCCTCCGCCTAAGACGCGGTCTAACTCGCGCGAGCCGGTCGAGATTCGGCCGATGTTCTCCGCCTTGACACTTACCAGCGGTATGGGCCCGGAGCGCTCCCCTTGCCTGCGGCGGCTAGGCGGCTCCTTAGCTACCAGTTGCTCTACCAGGGAGTTCCACGCACCGCATCCCGGACACTGTCCGCCCCACTTGAGCGTTTCATGGCCGCAGGCCGTGCAGAAAAAGCGTGTCTTTATGCGCATGTCAACCTCCCCGCCGTTGTTTCCCTATATTATACCACACCAGACGCCTCGCAAAGCGCTTTAGGTGTGTGCTTAATGCTCACAGATTAGGGG
>CAYGHR010000041.1:5821-12330 GCA_964349715.1 uncultured Peptococcaceae bacterium | reverse complement strand
TCGCCGCCGGTGTGCCGCTACTTATAATCTTAGTTCCGGCTTTTGTGATTGTGCTGTTCGTTTATCGGCGCATCAGCTTCCGCAGGAAGCCGCCGGCGGTTTCGTAGGAGCGCTTGGCTGGCAGGGCGTGGTGAGCAGAGGAGTGCCAAGCACGTCAATTGCTGCGTTACAGCAGCTACTGGAGATGCGCAACATTTTCCCTTCGCACCAGCGTTTGAAGATCTTAGAGTACCTAAGTCAAAATTGCCTTGTCATGGACGCCGACCGGTTCGACCTCGCTTAAACCTGCGCCTAAAAAGCATAGTGTCTATTCTAAAGGGCAGTCATCTGCCCTTTGTTTTTTGCTCAGATAGGAGTCAAAAGGATAAAAAGACCGTTGCCGAGTTAGGCATCAGCAGAGCACTTTTTACAGGCCAATGAAAGTTAGCAGGAAACTGACGGGGACATGTCCAATAGTCCGACCTTGAACGACTATAGTCTGTATTTGAGGAGGACGACGAATGGCAGAGCAAACCATGTATGAAAAGCTGCATCGACCAGCCAAAGAGTTTAAAAGCAGAAGCGATTACCTAGACCACGAGCTCCAGATAACCAACCTTGAAGACAAGCGGTGGGGATTCTATAAGCCTAAGCGAGATTTCAGGTTTGAGTGGGAGGACCTAATCCCTGCGGTTGCAGCAACTATAGGAAGCTCGGTGCTATCATTTGGTATTATTGGTGGTTATGTCAGCGGATTCGGATTGCCCACGCAGTTGCTGCTGGAGAACGTAAGGCTCGAGCTGGTTCTAGTAGGGTTTATAATCATTGCCTTTATGTTTCTTAACCCGCGGTTAGGCGGGATCGGGCATCATGGCTGGATGATCCCCTTGGTCCCGGCGATAGTAGCAGCAGGTGGGCATCCGTTAGCTATGGGGCTCATGATGGGTGGACTCGGGCTGCTATTGAGCTTTATAAAGGGCGGGGCGGTACTGCAAGCCCTGACGCCAAACGGAGTCATCGCGGGACTATTAATACTATTTGGCGTTGATGGCATGCTGAGCCAGATTAGGGCCCTCAACACATGGACCGTCCAGCTTGGCATAGATTACCTCTTCCTTGCGATGGCCTTAGTGAGCCTGATAATTTTCGCCTTGCTGGCCAAGCTGCAAGCGCGATGGGCTGCCATCCCGGCTTGCACAGCTGCCTGCTCAATCATCGCCTTGGCTATGGGTGCGCCGTTTCGGTTTGTGACCAGCCCCGGCATACCCAATTTCAATCCGTTCTACTGGTGGGGCACCAATTCGGGGTGGATGCTAGGTCTACCCACGTTAGAGAACTTCATTGCTGTAATCCCCTTTGCGATAATCGGCGTAGTGATGTGGCCGCCTGACGCCTTAGGGTTGATAGCATTTCAGCGCGCAGGCTACCCGGCAGGCACGGAGAAAGCCGTGTTGCACATTGACGATACCTTTAAGGCGCTCGGGATCAGGCAGATAATCGTAGCTCTGTTTGGCGACGCCATCCTGACCGACCCCATGGGGACCTATGTTATTCCTGCCAGTATCATTAAGAGGCCGCTGGTTGCAGGGCAGATCCTAGCGGGAATTCTCTTCGTGATATCCGGCCTTTCCGGGTATCTTTTGGACATCTACAACTTCCCGCCGGTGGTGCGAATTGGCCTGATGTTCGGTGTATTTGTCCCTCTCTTTGAGATTGGCATGCGGCTGCTAAAAACAACACGGGATGCGCAGGGAGCAGCCATGTGTTTGGCTACAGGGCTGTTCATAAACCCGGTCATCGGATGGGCGCTGGCCATGGGCATGGAGAATTTCGGCTTTCTCGGGCCGGTGGAACCCGAAAGACTAGAAAAGATGCGCCAAGTAATGTCCCGCCGTACGCAGCTCGTCATTTCGGCTGTTGTACTGGTAATCGTATTCGTGATCATGGGATGGG
The DNA here is from genome assembly GCA_964349715.1 of uncultured Peptococcaceae bacterium. Lineage (GTDB taxonomy): Bacteria > Bacillota > UBA994 > UBA994 > UBA994 > UBA994. The sequence goes on along the minus strand of CAYGHR010000041.1, from coordinate 10,398 downwards.
TTGGGCTTTTGCCTGGGGTCCCCAAGTTCTAAGGCGACGCATATATGACTTATCCCTAGACAGCAAATTGTGGCCGTTAAATTATCCAAACCGGATAATGCAGCGGCCTCTAATGCGTGCTAAGATGATACATAGTACATTGCAATGGAGCACGATTTAATCGAAGGAGGCGACTTTATGGTGCAAACACGCGCAAGCGGGGCATGGTGGGTTAAGGGCGACTGGAATGGCTTCTTTGGACTGTTTTCTAACGTACTGACAAATGTGTTGGCAGCCACCGGGTTACTGCTAGCCATTCGTATGCCGGGGGACATCGTATTTGGTTCTATTGTGCCAGGCACCGCTATCATGGTAGGCCTGGGGGGTATTGTGCTGGCGTACCTAGCCAAAAGGTTGTCAGAGCAGACAGGGAACCCACACGTCACTGCCCTGCCATATGGTCTTGCGGTAGGGCACATGTTCATTGTCACGTTTGGAGTTATAGGGGTTGTTTTCGCGGCAACACAAGACTGGAGAATCGCGTGGGCCACTGGGGTGGCCTGGAACTTAGTCCAAGGCGTCATCCAGACTGCCGCAGCATTAATCGGTCCCTCCATTAGCAAGTGGGTGCCGAGGCCAGCTATGTTGGGCGCGTTAGCGGGCGTGGCGATCATGCATGTATCGTTAATTCCCTTTGGGCGTGCGTTCGAGACACCCTATCTAGGGTTAACAAGTCTTGGCATACTGCTAGTCGGCTGGTTGGCACTGAAATCCATGCCGTTCGGTATCCCTGCGGGCGCAATGGCTATCTTAGTTGGAACCGGCTTGGCATGGGTTACAGGCTTTATGAACCCGGCACCCTTGCGTACAGCTATCGAAAACATCACACTGGTTTTCCCGAGTTTAACATTTGACCTTCTATGGATAGGCTTTGCGCAAATAGAGCGGTTCTTGCCGGTCGCGATTCCCTTGGCGGTTGTGGCGTCAATGCAAAATGTGAACAACTTAGAGAGTGCTGCTGCCGCAGGCGAGAAATTTAACGTCAGGCAAGTTATGCTCGTCCCGGGACTACTCACAATCCTCGGCGCCTGCTTAGGGTCTCCTTTCCCGACCCTGATTTACATTGGGCACCCCGGGTGGAAGGCCACAGGGGCGCGAATCGGGTACTCTTGGATGACCGGGGCAGCAATTTTATTGCTCGGTCTAGGCGGGGCAATGCCAATCATCCTCAATGTCATTCCTTTAGTTGCGTTACTGCCTATTCTCGTGTACATAGGGATGATTATTGTTACACAGGCGTTTTCTACTACCGAGCATAAGCACATGCCGGCCGTCGCCCTAGGGCTGATGCCTGTATTGATCGGGTTTATAGTACTAAGGATTCGAGGCGCACTAACCGCTGTGGGAGCAACGGTCGATTATGCAGCGCTAGCCAGACAAGGTATCCCCTTCTTGGGGTGGGAGCGCGCATCCGGTGGGGATGTGCTGGTAGCGATGTTGTTGTGTACGATCGCGGTGTTTGCCATTGATAGAAAGTTCTCTTTAGCTGCAGGTGCGACGCTCTTAGGCGCAGTGCTGTCGTTCTTTGGCTTGATGCACGCGACCGCAATCGGATGGGCTGCCAGCGTCGATGTGGCCATTGGGTATCTGGCGATGGCGGTGATCTTTACGGCTGCCCACTACTACAAGAACGGCGAGAACCACGCCGCGCGAGGCTAGTCTTCCCATATCCGCTACCCCCGGCCTGTCACCCGACAGGCTGGGGGTACTCGGTCGTAATTGCACCGCACATTTGCCATAGAGAAGGTGGGGGTGAAACCGTGAGTCTTACTCTAGCGGAGGCGCTAAAACTCAGTTGCTTTGCTGAGGCGAAGGTCGTCGCCGGGCACCTCGGCCTACAGCGAGAAGTGAGATATGTAAACATTATGGAGGTTCCTGACATCATCAATTGGGTGAATCCAGAAGAGCTTCTCTTGACAACGGGGTACACCTTTAGGGATTCCCCGGAATCTCTCATCGAGCTGGTGACACAACTACATCATAAGGGTTTGACAGCCATAGCCATCAAGCCGCAACGTTTCTTAGGCCAGCTTCCCCCTGAGGCGTTGTCAGTGGCAGATAGACTAGCTTTTCCGGTCATAGAGTTACCATTAAACACGAAGTTTGGCACTATCATCAAAGCTGTTCTAACCGAAGTGGTGAATCGCGATTATCAGAAGATCATTAAGTCAGAACAAATCCACAAGACGTTCAGCAAGTTAGTCCTTTCCGGGGGAGGCGTATGCGCCATTGCTGCGTCCCTCGCCGCGCTCTGCAACTCTTTCGTACACATAGTCGATCCCCTCGGTAACACTTTGGCTCATTCTGAAGGTGCGGCAGAAATACCTGACATGAGTGATTTTGGTGGTATTTGGGACGTGCGGGCGGTGGATGTGAAGCTCTACGACGCCGTTGCTGCACAGGTCCACATGTGGAAGGGCGGTCAGATTTCGAAGGAAGAATTGGTTGCCTTAGAGCGGGCTGCAGAGCTTGTGGCCTTCGTTCTACTGCAAAATAATGCAGTCCAAGAGGCACAAAAGGCATACAGAAACGATTTTCTCAATGATCTCATTGCGGGAGAAATCCAGTCGAGAGAAATGGTGCTGCAGAGGGGTTTGTTTTTTGGTCTAAATCTATCCCTGTCCTACGCGTTGCTCCTAGTCGACGTGGACTCTTTTGCCGACATGTTTCTGCAGACGCTAGACGAAGTTGGGGCACATGCGCGGTTAGAAAGACTCCACAAAATTGTGATGCGTGTATGTCATGAACTGTCCCCCGATTGCATCGCTTGGGATCGCAGCGATAGTGTGATCATCCTCTTCCCCGTCGAAGCCCGCTGGCTTGAGTATTCTGCTGAGCAAAGGCTTTCCACGATCTTTGAAATGGCGATGAGAGTTAAAAGTGCCATTGACAAGAGCATTCAAGAATTCACAGTATCTGTAGGCATAGGTAGCTTCCGGCAAGACATTATGCACATCCACAGTAGCTATGACGAGGCGCGAACTGCACTCAAAATAGGCAAGTTAGCCTGGGGCAAGAACGGCGTGTACAGCTATGACAAGCTCGGGATATACAGCTTGTTAACACAATTGCAGGATAAACAGAGCGTCGCCAAATTCATAGGCGAGCAGCTTGGCTTACTCGTGGATTATGACCTTAAGCGAGGCACGAACTATGTGGAGACGTTAAGTAAGTTGCTGGATAATAATTGCCATCGGCAGAGGACGGCGGAGCGGTTGTTTGTTCACCCCAAGACGTTGGCATATCGAGTACAAAGAATCCAAGAGATCCTAAACGTCTCTTTGTGCGACACAGAAGCGACGCTGTCGTTGCATGTAGCTCTCAAAATCATGAGCATGCCTGGAGTATTGGATATGATCCGCCATAGATATGGGCCTCAGGTCAAAGGAGTGTAGAAATGCGCAAGTTTGTAGTACCGGCTAGACCATTTGCCTTCGATTTCGACCTTGACAAGACAGCGCTGCTGATTGTCGACATGCAGAGGGACTTTTGCGCCCACGGTGGGTTCGGTGAAGCGCTGGGAAACGACATTACACCCACCAAAGCCATTATCCCAACTGTGCAAAAGATTCTACTCGCCGCGCGTGCCGCCGGAATGTTAGTTATTCACACGCGGGAGGGGCATCGCTCTGACTTGGCGGATTGTCCTCCTGCCAAAAGAAGGCGCAGTCCTGCTATTGGGGAAAGTGGCCCTATGGGACGCATTCTCATCCGCGGCGAATACGGGCACGACATAGTCGACGAACTAACTCCGATCGTGGGGGAACCGGTCATAGATAAACCCGGCAAGGGGTCGTTTTATCAGACGGACCTAGCCTCGATTCTCCGGATTAACAATATTGAGAGTCTCATCGTCTGTGGCGTGACTACACATGTATGTGTGCACACGACCATACGAGAGGCCAACGACAGAGGTTTCGAGTGCCTGATGATCGAGGACGGGACAGCGGCATTCGATGTGCGGGACCAGGAAGCAGCAATTCGCATGATCAACCAACAAGGAGGCATCTTCGGCTGGACTACAACCGCAGCTGAGCTGCTGCCTGTCTTGTTATCGCAATGAGCGCACAGCCTAAAAGGGGGGGAATGTGAATGCTGCAGCTGATAAAGATCCTGCGCAACGAATACTATGACTCAGTAACATTAATGTCTCTAACAGCGGAACTCAAGCGTCAGTCAGGGGCCGAGCAAATTGCCGTACTCATGGGCACAGACATGAACAAAGACATGCTCAGAGACCTAGGGTTTAGCCTGCTTGAACTACAGGATGCGTCCGCGAACGACTGCATTATCGCGGTGAGTGGCGAAAGCTGCGATGCGGCGCTACTCAACCGGATTGTCCTCAGGCTGCAACAGGGGAGTAACCCAGCTGGGGTAAGCAAACGGCATACCGTTTCCACAATTCAAGACGCCCTGCCCGATTTTGACGCTAACTTGGTCGTAATTTCTACCCCCGGGCAATATGCAGCGCGCGAGGCCGAGGTGGCTCTACGGCACGGACTGCACGTAATGATGTTTAGCGATAACGTTCCCATCGA
>CAYGHR010000041.1:0-5721 GCA_964349715.1 uncultured Peptococcaceae bacterium | reverse complement strand
TCACAGCTGCGAGGGTTCAGCTACACGCCACACAGCGCTTTATACGGGGCCTTTACTGTGGAGGGACCTTGTGTGCTGAAGCAGTCAGTCTGGCGAGACGCGCCGTACAGCCTGTCTTTAGCAATGTCTCCAAGCGAAAAGACGAACAGCTACAAAATGTCCTTGTAAGCCAAGGACACAGCTTCGTGGACCTAGGCGATGACGTTTTCACAGACGGCAAACCTCACCCCATGATCGACCCCAGCATTCGCCTAGCGCGCATCCTGCAGGAGGCTAACGACCCGCAAACCGCAGTCTTGCTGCTAGACTTTGAACTAGGCTATGGTTCACACCCAGACCCGGTAGGAGTAGCGCTACCGACGTTGTGCCTAGCACAGGACATTGTCAAGCAACGGGGGGGACACTTAGCTATAGTTGGCTACATCTGCGGCACCGACTTAGACAAACAAGATTTCGCCGCTCAACAGGCGAAGCTGCTCTCAATTGGCGTCATCACGGCTAACAGTAACGCACACGCGGTGGAAATCGCCTGCCAAATCGTAGCGGGAGGTGAGTAGGGTATGGAGGGCCTGTTCGGAAAAGAACTCAGGGTCATTAACGTAGGCGCCCCAATTTTTGCCGACGACCTATCCTTGCAGGATGTCAGCCATGTGCACTTGGCTTGGCGTCCGCCCATGGGCGGGGACGAAGGGCTGCTGGCGGCACTTGACAAGCTCGAGGCACAGCGGGAAGTGATGACTCGTGCCAACGATGAGGTGCTGCGGCGCATTAAGGCTGTTACTGGGAAGTTGATTGGCGTGAAACGCGCCGGGGAGGTTATACCCGGGCTCGATGCTAGGACTATTCTCCACGCCGGCCCCCCGGTAGACTGGTCTCATATGGCGGGGCCGATGCGGGGTGCAGTTGTAGGGGCTCTGCTTTATGAGGGGCTGGCCGCCACTCCTGCAGCAGCTGTGGAGCTAGCCGCGAGCGGCACGATCCGCTTTGCGCCGTGTCACGATTACAACACTGTGGGGCCGATGGCGGGCATAGTGTCGCACTCGATGCCTGTGCATGTCTTATACGACGAAGGACGCCAAAGCTATGCCTTTTGTACCATCAACGAAGGCTTGGGCAAGGTGCTGCGCTACGGCGCCTACAGCAGCGAAGTCTTGGAGCGTCTCTGCTGGGTGGAAAAGGAATTTGCACCCGTCATGGACGCCGCGCTCAGGGGGTGTGGCGGCATAGACATTGGCGGCATCATTGCCCAAGCTCTACACATGGGAGATGAGTGCCACAACCGCAATAAGGCTGCAACGGGCTTGTTTCTACGTGAAGTGATGTTACCTATACTGAACACAGATTTCCCCCTCCCGCAGAAGGCTGCGGTGCTGCAGTTCCTCAATCGCAACGACCACTACTTCCTCAATCTCTCCATGCCCTACGCCAAGCTGGCGTTACAGGCGGGGCATGGGGTCGAGCACGCTACCGTGTGCACAGTCATGGCGCGTAACGGGGTGGAATTCGGCATAAAAATTAGCAGTTCTGACAAGTGGTTTGTAGCGCCGGCGAATTATGTAGAGGGTTTGTTGTTCCCGGGATTTACCAAAGAGGATGCAGCTAGAGATATCGGTGACAGTGCAATAACGGAGACTATGGGCCTAGGTGGGTTTGCCATGGGCAGCGCTCCCGCCATTGTTAGGTTTGTGGGCGGCAGCGTGCAAGACGCACTCAACTACTCTGTCAGCATGCGGGAGATCTGCCATGGCGAGAACAGCGCGTTCACAATCCCTACGCTAGACTTCCTTCCGACTGCGCTCGGGATTGACGCGGTCAAGGTTGTGGAGCTCGGGGTTCTGCCAATCATTAACACTGGCATTGCGCATAAGGAGGCCGGCATCGGGCAAGTAGGGGCCGGGCTGGTGACTGCCCCCCTGCAATGCTTCATCGCCGCCTTGCGTGAGTATGTAGCATCCCTAGCTGACCAGAAGTAAACAGAGCACCGCCACGCGCGGTGCTCTGTTCTTTGGCTTCATTACTTTAGTTTTGGATCTAGCGCATCGCGAAGTCCGTCACCGACAAAGTTAAACGCCAGCACGGTAACGAAAATGCAAATGCCAGGGACAAAGGTGACCCAGGGCGCCTGTCGCAGCACCCCGCGCCCTCCGTCAAGAATACTACCCCAGCTGGGTGGGTCGACAATCCCCACACCAATGAAGGCCAGTCCTGACTCAGCCAGAATCGCCCCCCCGATGCGCAGAGTCGCTCCTACGATAATTGGCGCCACAGTGTTAGGCAGTATGTGGCGGAAGGCAATGCGCATGTCTTTAGCACCAACGGAACGGGCCGCCTCGACGAAGTCCATCTCGCGTAAAGATAAGAACTGGCCGCGCACCGTCCTTGCCAGTGAAGGCCAAGAAGTTAAACCGATCACGAGAACGATGTTTGACACAGTCTTTGGGAGAAGTGCTACTATGGTGAGCAACAGGAAAAGGAGTGGAAAGGCCATAAAGACGTCGGTCAGCCGCATGAGCAGATTGTCTATCCAGCCGCCGAAGTAACCGGCAACAACTCCCACCAACGTTCCCGCCACTACCGCCACGAAGGCGGCGGTAAAGCCCACAATCAGACTGATGCGACCTCCCCATAAGACCCTACTGAAAATATCTCGACCCAGTCGGTCTGTGCCCAATAAGAACGAGCTGCCGGGGGCCTGTAGGGAGTAACGCGGGTTAGTCTCTCGGTAATCATGTGTCGCAATCCAGGGTGCTGCAATCGCGGCGAGGGAAATTAGCAAAAGGAGGGCGAGAGACAACATCGCCATTTTATGGCGCTTAAATCTATACCATACACCTTGAAGGTAGGTTTGCTCGACCGGACTCATCGAGGATGTGATCATCTATGCATCAGTCCTACTCTAATATTTGATACGCGGGTCAATCACCAGATACAATATGTCGGCTAAGAAACTGCCGATCACAACCATTGTCGCGCCAATGAGGTTGAACGCCATGACAATTTGATAATCACGCTTAAGGATGGCGTCAAGCGCTAACAATCCAACGCCAGGCCAGCTGAATATTCTCTCGATGACGACTGAACCGCTGAGCAGCCCACTGAAAGTGATGCCAAACACCGTAACGATAGGGATGAAAGCGTTGCGCAAACCGTGCTTTACGATCACTTGCGCTTCTGATAGTCCTTTGGCGCGGGCGGTGCGGATGTAGTCCTGGTGGATGACATCTAACATACTGGCGCGCATAAAGCGCGTAATGGGAGCTAACCCAGTTAGAATCACTACCGAGAGCGGCAAAACTAAGTACTTTGCTCTATCGAGCAACCAAGCGCGGAAGCTCACATCCCCGAAATCGATGCCGTATGTGGCCATGCCTGACAAGGGCAGCCCCTCAATCCGCAGGCCAACATAGTAGATTAGCAGCAGACCTAGCCAGAAAGCGGGCATAGCCTGCCCCAAAAACGTAACCACTGTAATTGCGTAGTCAAACCAAGAGTACTGCCTCACAGCCGATAATACCCCGACGGGGATGGCCACGGCATAAATAATGACCATGGCAATCACGTTGAGTACAAGTGTTGCGGGTAGTTTTTCGCCTATCATTTCTAAGACAGGCTGGCCGGTATGGAACGAGTTGCCGAAATCTCCTCGCATCACCCGCGTCAACCAGTTCCAATACTGGACGGGGAGCGGGCGATCCAAGCCGTGAGCTGCCTTCGCCGCGGCTAGGTCCTCCGCCGTAAGGGCGGAACCGTCGATCAAGACGTCCGTAGGTCCCCCCGGGGAAATAAGCATAATCGAAAAAGCGACGATTGAGACGCCCAATAGGAGCAATACAGACTGTGCTATTCGTCCCAATACAAAGCGAGTCATGCTACAACATCCTCTCCAATTTGTGGGCACACAAAACAAGGGGTGGCACTGTGCACAAGGTAGACTCGATTGAGAGAGGCACGAGTCAACAATCAAACACCCCGTGTGTTAGTATTACGTCACAGAGGTCGTTTTCCCTGCCGGGAGGACAGACAACAAAGAACTTTAGACGTTGTAATGGAGGTGCCAGCGGTGAAGATTACGGTCAAGGAGTTGCTCGGGCTACCCGCAATGAAGAGGGCAGAGCTGATTGCGGGGGAAGAAGGGTTAGATAGGACGATAACCTCCGTCAATATCATGGAAGTCCCCGATATTGCGCGTTTCATCAAGGGCCATGAGCTTCTGTTAACGACCACCTATCCTATTAAGGATGACCAAACCGCCCAACGGAACCTTATCCACAATTTAGTAAAGGCCAATGTGGCGGCGCTTGCTATTAAGCCCGCGTTTTACGGTAACGAGGTGCCGGCCGTGATGGTGGAAATGGCTAATGCTCTGCACTTTCCGCTGATACGATTGCCTGCTGACGCCTCGTTTAATGAGATACTCAACCCGGTTCTCGGCGAAATACTAAATAGACAAGCAGTAATTTTGCGCCGCAATGAAGAGACACACCAAGCGCTAATGAGCATTGTTTTGGGCGGCGGGGGTCTGCTTGAGGTGGCCCAGATGTTAGCAAATCTCGAAGGCTACCCGGTAGGAGTTCACTCCGCAAATTGGCGCCTGCTTGTCTACTGTGTCCCCTCCGGTTCGGAAACAATGTTCGCTGAGCCGCGTCTTGGCGAGCTTAGGCAAGCGGCGGCCCAGCTGAACATGAGCTCGTCGCCGGCATTGACAACGACCGGGAGAGGGCGCATCGAACATAACTGCAAGACCGATTGCTTCGCTGTGCATCCGGTAACTGTGGCACGAGAAATACTTGCCTACTTGACCGTATGGTTGGGGACAGATCCGCTAGCGGAGTACAATGTAACTACAATAGAGCAGGCCGCTACCGTTGTTGCGCTCGAAGTAACGAAACTTCGCGCCGTGGCCACCGTGGAGCAACGGTTTCGCAGCTACTTCATAGAGGACATCATCCAAGGGCGGGTAGACGAGCGTACTGATGCCATCTCCCGCGGTGCTGCCTACGGTTGGGATCTCACAGTGCGCTTCCTCCCCGTGCTGATTGAGTTAGACGATTTTCGCAGGTTCTATCGTACTTCTGAGAGCAGCCCCGCACAAGTGTTACGGCGGCTTTGGCAGGCTGTATCGGTATCGGCTGCTGTCTTCGCCACGGATTGCATAGTAGTCGACCGCGGCACACGCATTCTCGCTCTCCTTAGGGATGACCCGGTTAACGGGGAAGGTCGGGTCGTGCTTGCCGCCCGTAATCTCACCAAAATGATCAATGATGAGTTAGGTGCGGCAGAGGCGTTGTCAGCATCAGTAGGGGTCGGGAGGATGCTTGAGAATATTCTTGACTTGCGCTTAGCGTTAGAACAGGCCACACTAGCGCTAGAAATAGGGCAGATCATCAATGGGACAGGTTCTATCACTCATTTTAATGAGCTTGGGTTTTACCGCGTTTTGTTCATGAGCAGAGACAATCAGGAGCTGACAGCCTTTAGTGAGGATTTGTTGAAACCGCTGCAAGACAGTGACCGACACAAGCGAACAGACCTCGTCCGGACCCTAGAGGCAATACTCAAGTGCAACGGCAATCTTCGGCAAGCCGCCGATGAGTTGTATGTACACTACAACACCCTGCGCTACCGTGTGTCGAGGATTGAGGAGTTAACCAAGCTAGATGTAGGGTCGTACCAAGGGTCGTTTAATTTTCACATGGCCTTGATGATTCAGCGTATGAACCG
>CAYGHR010000040.1:1798-12590 GCA_964349715.1 uncultured Peptococcaceae bacterium | reverse complement strand
AGCTGGCTGGTTTCGCCGGAAGTAAGCAGGGCAGCGCTATGTCTCGCCAAAGTAATAGCCAGCGAGTACCACGTGCTCACACGCGACGTTTTTCTTAGGCCTGAAGCACAACAGGCGTTTGCCAGGGCTGACCGTGGATACTTCTTGCCGCACTTCACAGCACTGTGGAGCGATTTGGCGGTTACTGAGACTTTTGGGCTGTATGAGCATGGTCTGAAGGTGCTTGAAAAAATGATCTTAAGTCACGAGACATGGGTTGAGAAGGTTGACATCCGCAAGACATGGGGGCTCCAAATTCCGCGCGCGAGAATTTATCGCGGCTAGAAGCGAGAGGTGACAAAATGAGCGGCAAAATAGTGGTGGGCATTATGTCGACAAGAAGGGAGGGTGCAGGTCTGCCCTTTAGCGAGGGGCTCTACTTTAGGCAGCTGATTAAGGCGGCCGCAAGCATCGCCGTGCGTGCCTTTGTCTTTTGTCCCTTAGATGTTGAGTGGAGAGCGCGGACGGTGTGGGGGTATACCCATAACCCTAGCCTTGGTGGTTGGAGCCACCAGCGTTTTCCCCTGCCGGACGTGGTGTATGACCGCCTCTTTCCCCCGCGCGGGCACATGGCCAATATCCTGTTTGCTGCCGCAAGGCGGCTCAGGCGGCAGAGGGGCGTGGTCTTTTTTGGGCGTGCCCTAAGGGGTAAGTGGGAGGTCTACCGTTCAGTGCGGAGGTTCGCCGACCTCAGTCCGCACGTCCCCGATACCAGACGGTTAAGCAGTCCTGCCGTCCTCAGGCATATGCTGACGACACACCGCTACGTGTTTGTTAAGCCGGACATGGGGAGTCAAGGTAAGGGTGTCATGCAGGTGCGAGTCACAGATTCAGGCCTGTCGTGTCGGGGCCGCGACAGCGCCAATCGCCCGTTTGCGACCACAGCGCACTCTGCCGCCGAAGTACTTGCGCTCGCCAAGAGCAGAAGTCAGCGGCAAAGGCTCTTGGTGCAGCAGGGCCTTCACCTAAACCACTTTCAGTCCAAAACGTTTGACATTCGCGCTGTAGTGCAAAAGGATGCGGCTGGGAAGTGGGCCATCACCGGCACAGCCGCCCGGATAGGTCAGCGGGGCAGCATAACATCCAATCTACATGGCGGCGGCAGGGCTATGCGCACAGAGGCTTTGCTGCGGACGGCGTTTCCGCTGCAGTGGGAGTCCATTCTAGCGAAGGTCACTACGCTTTGCCTTAGCATACCGGCTGCGCTTGACCAGGAGCTGGGGAGATTCGGAGAGCTAGGTCTAGACCTAGGGGTAGATAGAGATGGCAAAGTGTGGCTAATTGAGGCCAACAGCAAACCCGGACGCAAGGTGTTCCTCAGGATCAGAGCAAAAGACCTAAGGCGCACCAGCATTCTGCGGCCCATGCAGTACTGCAAGTATTTGGCAGAGACTAGACGAGGTGAGCATTTATGCGTGATCTAAGCGGACGCTCTGTCATAGCATTGAGGCCGCTGAGAATCAAGGAAATGGGTCTGTGGCACGGGCAGGAGTTGAGCGTGCGCTTTGGCAGCAGGAGAGTCAAAGGGGTGGTGCTGTCTAAAGACGACGTAGCGGAGGAGTATTGGCTTTCGCCACTCTTGAGAATGAAGCTGCACTACCCGGCGGGCTACAACGGCAAAATTGTCTATGACAGCGCGGGCAACGAGCTTCATCTAGGGCCGTTGATTGGTCTCCTGACGGTTCCCTTTGGTTCGCCGCTGAGCGTTGGGCGGACACCTCTGTACAGGGGTCTCCGCCGGGCGGGGGCTAGGGTTAAAGCGTTTGTCTACGCATTTACTTCGCGTGATGTGGACTGGGAGAAGCGTTTGGTGAGAGGCACCGTAGAGTATGGAAACGCCGTTAAGTGCATCACCTTGCCGCTACCTGACGTAATCTACAACCGCATCCCTAACCGCGGGCTTGAACGCACACCGCACTACCGCAGTTTCTTGCGCCAGCTTGGCGCGGTGAAGAACACTTACATGTTCAACCCCATGTTCTTTAACAAATGGCATGTGCATCGGTGGCTCACCCGCTCCGGCGCGGTCAACCACCTCTTGCCGGAAACAAGGCCATGGCGTGGGGTCGCGGACGTGGCTACTATACTCAAAAAGCATCAGCATGCCTATGTCAAGCCGGTAGGGGGGAGCCTAGGAGCCGGTATTCTGCGTGTTTACCAGAGCAAGCTCGGCGGGTTTGTGGTGGCCTATCGCCACCGCCACACTAACATCGAACACCGACATGCTACGTGGGATGAGGCCGCGCAGGATTTGATGGCCGCTAGACATCAGCGGGGGTACCTCGTACAGCAAGGCTTAACTTTGGCTAAGTACCGGGGACGCAATTTTGATGTCCGCGTGACTATGCAAAGGAACGGCATGGGCGAATGGGTGGCGATAGGGCCTGCAGCTAAAGTTGCCGTATCGGGTGCCATCACTACTCATGTCCATAACGGCGGGCGGGTCTATCCGTTGCTGCGCGTGCTTAGGGAGGTTTTCAGCGGGAGGGAGCAGCTGGTCTACGACCGCATTATAGAGGCCGGTAAAGAGGTGGCCTTAGCCCTAGAGAAGGCTATGAACACGAGGTTAGGGGAGTTAGGGCTTGACCTTGGCGTTACGCCTTTAGGTCAAGTGTATCTCTTTGAAGTCAACGCCAAGCCAGGCAAGATGGTGTTCGCTGCTATCTGGGCTCGCAGAGACGGGTGGTATTCATACCACTGTGTGTGCGCCTACGCTCATCACGCCGCCGGATTTGGCGATATCAGGTAGGAGGTGCGACATGAGATACGCTCGTATAGCCATAATGAGTGGACAGCGGCAGGAAGAGGCCATACCTCTCCTAGGGGGGGTGGCCTCTGCGACGGGGGCGGGACGGCGCCTAGACGGGGACGGCAAGTTGCATCTTACGCCGCAAGCGGCACTTCTGCTTGGCCTGCGCCCTAAGCAGAGAGTAGGGGTATGGCAAGAGGGGGTCAGTGCGCGCATAGGGCCCTATGTAGGGATTATGACGAACAAGCGCCCCGGCGCCCCACCCGGGTTTCGGGGACTACGCGGAAGACGCGAAAACTACACAGCTCTAGCGCAAGTTGCCAAAGAAATGGGGGCCGTGGCTTTTGTGTTTGCCGCGGAGGACCTAGACTTCTCGCGCAGGCGTGTACTAGGGTATACGCGCGGGGGAGGAAGGTGGGTGCCCGGGGAGTTTCCTCTGCCGGATGTCATCTACAACCGCGTGCCTGACCGAAAGAGCGAGCTCTCGCTGCCGGTAGTTAGGGTCAAGCGGCAACTGAGGAAGATGGAACCCGCTGTGGCGCTGTTTAACCCGCAGTTCCTCAACAAGTGGGAACTGTACGGCCTGCTCGCCAGACAACCTGAACTAAAGGCCTTTATTCCCGAGACGCGTCTCTACCGGGGGCCAGCAGACATTATGGCCATGCTGCAAAAACACGACATGCTCTATCTCAAGCCGCAAGACACCTTTGCCGGGCGCGGCATTATGCGCATTTTGCACAAGGGTGAAAACTACATCCTGAGCTATAAGGATAACAAGAGCTACCATCACGCCTCGCACACCACCGGGGAACAGCTGCTGCGTGCTTTTGCGGCTCGGCGTGCGGGAACCCGCTATTTGGTGCAACAGGGCCTGCACTTGGCCAGATTTCGGGGAGCCATCTTTGATATACGCGTCCTCGTACAAAAGAACGGCCAGGGCAGTTGGGAGATAACCGGTATAGGCGTGCGTGTGGCAGCGCCGGGAGGTATTACTACTCATGTGCCTAATGGCGGGCATATAGCCCCCTTAGAGGCGGTGTTGTCGGAAGTTTTTGGCGAGGGCGCGTCTTGCCCGCGCGGCCTGCGGGAGAAAATTGCGGAGTTAGCGCTGTTGGTGGCAACCACGGTCGAGCGGGGCGTAGGCAGTATGTTTGGGGAAATGTCGATGGACATCGGGATTACCTCCAAGAGGGAGATATACTTCTTTGAGGCTAACGCCAAGCCGATGAAGTTCGACGAGCCCACCATCAGGGCGAGGTCGCTGCGCAGGCTCGTCGAGTTTAGCAGGTACCTAGCAGGCTATCAGGGAGGGCGCGCGGATGCCAATTTACAGGATTAGCAGGGAAAAATGGCCGCGCTGGAAGAAGCGAATAATTGCTTTTGTCAGGGAGCACAAAGACAAACACATCACCAGAGAAACGAGCTCGAAACTTGCTGCTCTCACCAAGCTAGATCTGGGAGAAGCGGGGACACTGGTCTTAGCGGCTACTGAAAACCGCCGCATTACAGGCGTATTGGTGGGGGTGAACTATGGGAAAGACTGCTCGCTAGCCGTAGTCAGACGCGGCGCGAGAAGTCGCGGGCTAGGTAAAGGCCTTCTGCGTAGGGCAGTAGCGGAGCTCGGCAGTTTCCATGTGGAAATAGCGGCAAGTAACGTGCCAAGTTTGAAAGTGGCATTTGGCTGCGGGCTCCTAGGGTATGCTGTGTTTGTGCGGGACACTGGCAAGGTCGTACTGCTTCTGAAGACCTTTGGAGATTTGTGCAGGCAGGAAGCCCCCGCGCTATCTCTCGCGAGCGGGTAGTCTAGTCCGCGCCCCGCCTTTGTTTAGGACACCCGCAAAAAGGGCGTCTTTAAGAGTGCGGACATGAATACATTTAACTGATGCTCGCCGAGAGGGGGCTAGGTATGAACTGGTTGCTGATGAATGTCGCCAAGATTGCCGCTCTGTACGGCCTGGCCCCTTCACTCCTAAACATAGACGGCGTCGATTGTCTGACGACGGACAATGGACTGGCGGCAGTGCGCTCCTCGTTTGGCTTGCAGGAGGAACTGACATGGGCAGGAGCTAGTCTCGACATGTTGTTTGGACTGGGCCTGCGCGAGTTAGGCCTGTTCGTCAAGACCGAGCACGGAGCCTATGCGGTGCGAGTCGACGACAGGTGGGTGTATTTGACCCAGTACATACCGGGCACGTCGTGTGACGCCAGCAACTTCTTTGAAGTTAGGTCCGTGGGACGGGTGGTGGCGAACCTGCATCGCGCTTCTCCTGCTGTGCTCGCCCACTATCCGCCCCCTAATTCACGTCTCGCGACTGACTGGTTGACTGCGGCTAGGGAGCGAGCCGCCTATTGGCGGCTCGCGACGCAGCGCTATCGCAAGGGAACGAGGGGTGAAGCTCTGCGCCATCTCTTGCGGCATGCTGAAGAGGCGCTAACCCGGGCGGAGAAGTTTGCCGGTAGCTTAGAGGGAGAGCGCGTGGTGTCTTTGTCGCAAGTCTCTTTTGGGCAGTTCGCGTACTTACGCGAGGCCCATGCCGTGTGTCTCAATGAGGCTCATTTGTGCGTGGATCTAAGCTTCGTCAGTATCGGAGACCTGCTGCTTGAAGCCGAGCTAGGCAACGAAGCTGGGCTGCACTTTCTGTCTGCCTACCAAGCTGTTCGCCCACTCACAATGGGCGAGCGCGAGATGCTAATTGCCTACTTGTGCTATCCCCACGAATGGGCGGAGCAACTCGACAACTTAACACGCGGCAATGCGGCTTTTGACGGAGAGAGAGTGTTAGCTCTACTTAGACGCAAGTGTGAGTGGCTAGATTGGCTGGAGGAACACCTAGCTGAGCTTCGCAGAGATAAGATTAAGGTGCCTGTGGATGCTGACCAAAGCGAGAGCCAGGTAGTCCCCATTGAGGGGCCCCCCTCACCTGTGCCACCGCCATCTAACACGCTTCCACCTTCGCAGACGCCCCTGTCCCGCATTGTATGGAGACCGTTTCCTCGCCGTTGACAGCGGCGAGGCTTTATATTTTCGCCGAGCCTAGGGCAGGGTAGAAGCGAGGTGAGGTCTTTGTTGACGCTTGCGTTTCGCACCCTGTTCTTCTATTTTGCCGTGCTCTTTGTGATGCGGGTGATGGGGAAGAGGGAAATGGGCAACTTGTCGCCTTTCGATTTAGTTGTTTCCATCATGATTGCCGAACTGGCGGCACTCCCCATCGAGCACCTAGATCAGCCACTCCTGCTAGGTCTCATGCCCCTAGCTGTCCTACTCTGTGCGGAAGTGGCGCTGTCTTACGCCTCGCTTAAGTCTATACGCGTGCGCGAACTAGTCAATGGCACGCCGAGCATCATAGTTGCCCAGGGAAGACTGATGGAGCGAGAAATGCGGCGGCAGCGCTATAGTCTGCACGACCTGATGGTGGGGCTGCGCACTCAGGGAGTTTTTGACCTTGAGGAAGTTGCCTATGCCGTGCTGGAGCCAGGGGGCAATCTTAGTGTTATGCCCCGTGCCGCCAAGCGCCCGCTGACTCCCGCAGACATGGGAATAACGGTCGCTTACCAAGGGCTACCCTTGCCCTTAATCACGGACGGGCATGTACACTGGCACGCTGTGCGGGAAGCGGGTTTAGGTCAGGGGGAGTTCATGGACTTGCTTAAGCAACACCACGTCAGCGACTTCAGAGAGGTTTTGTTTGCCTATGTCGACAGTGAGAGGAACTTTAGACTGCAGAAGCGGGCAGACCTGCAGAATTAACTTCCTGCGAGCTGGGCAGGCTAGGCAGTGTACTTGGGACGGGGGTGATATATTGGTTTCCATAGGAATTCCTCGAGCGTTGTTGTACTACCTGCACTTCCCGCACTGGCGACGCTTCTTGCAGGAACTTGGGTTTAAGGTGATTCTCTCGCCGCCTACGACGGCGCGCATTCTAAACCAAGGGGCAGCGGTGACCGTAGATGAAGTGTGCGCCCCGGTGAAAGTGTTCTTTGGCCATGTGCTGGAGCTTAGAGACCAAGCGGACTGCATCCTAGTGCCTAGATACGTTAGCGTAGAGCGGGGGGCTTACATTTGTCCCAAACTCATGGGGCTTCCTGACATGCTCACTCACAGCCAAGCACGCTTGCCGCCGCTCTTTTCTCCAAATATTGACCTAAGACGGGGAACATTCGCGTTGTTGTCACCTATGCTTGAGGCCGGCAGGTTTCTATCTCGCAGCGCGTGGCCCATAGTGAGGGCCTATTATCGTTCCCGCCAAGAGGGGCGCCGCCTTGAACGCCAACTCTTGACAGGTCTGACGCCGGAGGAAGCCTTTCACGGGCTCAAGTACCGCCGTACACCCGGCAGGCGCTTGCGGATTGCGCTGCTCGGTCACGCTTACAATGTATATGACCCGACGCTAAGTATGAACTTAGCGGATCACTTGCGGGCCTTAGACATTGATGTCTGCACGGCGGAGATGTTGCCCGCCGAGAAAGTAGCATGGGGGCTCGCCTGCATAGGCGGGAAGGAGCTCTTTTGGACGCTCAGCCGACGCGTATTAGGTGCGGGCATGTATTATCTGAGGCACCCACATGAGGTCGACGGCATGATTACCTTGTCGTCTTTTGGCTGCGGTCTGGAGTCACTGGTCGGGGACTTAATGGCGAGGGCCGCGCGCCGGGAGCAGTTCCCCTTTATGCTCTTAAACATCGACGAGCACAGCGGGGAAGCCGGTTTAGTAACCCGTGTCGAGGCCTTTGTAGACATGATTAGGGGGAGGGGCACTGATGCGCGTAACATTCCCGCACATGGGGACGCTCGGGCTCGTGTTGCGGGCGCTACTTGAGAACTTTGGTCACATCGTCGTCGTCCCTCCGCCTATCAGCAGTCATACTATAGCCCTAGGAGCAAAGCACTCTCCTGAGTGCGTATGCCTGCCCTTTAAGGTGAACATGGGGAACTTCCTTGAGGCGGCGGCTCTGGGAGCAGACACAGTAGTGATGGCGGGCGGAACAGGGCCTTGCAGGCTGGGTTTCTATGCTACGGTACAGCGCGAGATACTGCGTGAGCTAGGGATTGACCTCGAGATGATCGTGCTCGAACCCCCAAAAAGCAGCGTGTGGGAGATTGGCGGTATCATCGCCCCTCTGACTAATGGGGCCACTGCCGTAGAACTCGTGCGCAACCTCCACTTTGCCTTTGAGCTCTGCAAGGCTATCGACAGGGTGGAGAGAGAGCTCAACGAGTTGCGTGCGGTGCAAGTGACGCCTGCCACGTGTGACGCAGTGTGGGGAAAGGCTCTACACATTTTTGGAGAAGTGCGGGATGTGTTTTCCCTAAGACAGGCCGAGCAACAGGTTGCAAAGATGCTAGGTAAGGTGGAGCGCCGGGATACCGCTGAGCCGTTGCGAGTGGCCTTAGTAGGGGAGATTTACGTCCTAATAGAGCCAAGCGTAAACCTGCACCTAGAAAAGCGACTCGGGGACATGGGGGTAGCAGTGCACCGCAGTACATATGTGAGTGACTGGATTAACGCTCATCTCATTCCTAACCCCTATGCCCTGTTCCATGCCCGCAGATTAAAGAGCAAGGCACGTCCCTTTTTGCGTGGGTTTGTAGGCGGGCACGGATTGGAGACTGTCGGCCAAAGCGTGCTTTATGGAGAACAAGGTGTGGACGGTATCATTCAGGTTATGCCGCTGACCTGTATGCCGGAGATTGTAGCGCAAAGCATCCTGCCCACTGTAAGTCGGCATCTAGGCGTGCCTATTATGACGCTGGTGTTTGACGAGCACTCCGGTGAGGCGGGGCTGCAAACTAGGCTGGAAGCCTTTGTGGACATGATGCATGTGCGCAAGCGCAGGGCCAAAGGGGGGCGTAGTCAGTGGGAGTAAAGGTCTATCTGGGCATTGATGTAGGTTCTGTGAGCACCAACGTGGCAGTTACTGATGCCACCCTGCGAGTGCTGGCCACAGCCTACTTGCCGACGCAAGGGCAACCCATCGCAGCAATCCAGCAAGGGCTAAAGGAAGTCGCGGCCGCCATGCCGAGGGGCGCAGTTGTATGCGGGGTAGGTGCTACCGGCAGCGGCCGCGTGCTGGCACAGGCGCTAGTCGGGGCGGATGTCGTTAAGAACGAGATTACCGCGCACGCAGCAGCCACCTTGCAGGTGGTGCCGGATGTGCGCACGATTATAGAGATTGGTGGACAAGACTCAAAAATCATCGTTCTTAACCACGGTGTGGTGACGGATTTTGCCATGAATACGGTGTGTGCGGCCGGAACAGGCTCCTTCCTCGACAGGCAGGCCAGCCGCCTCGGCATATGCATAGCCGACTTAGGTCAGCTCGCCCTGCAAGCTACAAAACCTACCCGCATTGCGGGTAGGTGTGCGGTGTTTGCGGAATCGGACATGATTCATAAACAGCAGGTCGGACACTCCCTAGCCGACATTGTGGCCGGCCTATGCGAAGCACTTGTGCGCAACTATCTCAACAATGTCGGCAAGGGGAAGGCCATTGTGTCGCCCGTAGTCTTCCAGGGAGGGGTAGCTGCGAATGCAGGCATCAAAAAAGCATTTGAGGACAACCTCGGATTAGCAGTCTATGTCCCGCAGTACTACAATGTCATGGGCGCGCTAGGAGCCTGCTATTTAAGCCAGGCAACACAGGGGCCAACCGCTTTTCGCGGTTTTGCCGTTGCGGACGCGCTTTGTCACACCGGCGCCGCCTCCTGCAGTGGATGTGGCCATCTCTGTGAGGTGGTCTCGTTTAGGATGGATGGCGAGGTGGTCGCCTATTGGGGGGACAGGTGCGGCCGCTACAGTAGCAAGCGAGAGCAAGCGAGTGATTAGGTTACGAGCTGCTTTAGTTCACCGAAGCCGGTAATCAGATAGTCCGCTCGCTTAAGCTCTTCCCGTGTGCCTATGCCAAACAGGCACCCCACTGCAGTAAGCCCGTTGGCCAATCCGGCTTCAACGTCGTGAAAGCGGTCTCCAATCACGAAGCCGCCCGTGACTCTGTGCCGCTCTTTAATCAGCGACACAATTTCCACTTTCGTCAGCCCCGGAAACTGCCCGGCACAATAGCGCCCATCGAACAAGTGGGCGAGACCAAGTCTGTCAGGTGTAAAGCTTAGGTAATTCGGTTGGCAATTACTGCAAATGAAAGTCAGGAAGCCGCGCTGTCGGATGAGCGCAATCGTATCTGCGACTTCCGGGAAAGGCGCGCCCTGTCCTGCATTGAGTAGCTCCGCTTCTGTTTCTTCCATTAGTCTGTCGGCCTCGTCTGCGAGGTGCAGCTTATCGCTCGGCAGCAGCATCCGCCAAATTTCCGGGAGCGGGTAGCCGAGGGTCAGAGCAAGCTGTTGGTCAGATACAGCAGGCAGCCTAAGCCTAGCCAGGACGTGCCGAAATGCAGGTAGGGCCACCGCGGTGGCGTCCCAAAGAGTGCCGTCGAGATCAAAAATCGCAGCCTTCAAGCACACATCCCCTTTTTGTTCGTCTTCTATATTTTGCATGGCGGCAATCTACATAGCAAGAGCAACTTGTTCAAAAAATATAAGTGCCGGCGTCTATCGCGGTAAAGGGGTGATAGTAAATGGCACGCAGACGAAAAGTAATGTCAGAGCAGCTCAAGATGCAGCTCGCGCAGGAATTGGGGTTTGCAGAGACCGTGCGCACCCGAGGCTGGGGAGCAGTTTCTACCCGGGATACAGGTGATATGGTCCGACTGGCTATCGCCAAGGCCGAAAGAATGCTGACCGGAAGACGCTAGGCAAAGACAGGGCTACGGCCCTGTCTTTCGTGAATCGTGAATCGTGAATCGCGAATCATGACCTTATGGAAGGGCATAAGCTTTGAGCTCGTGGGCGCAGCAGGATAACCGCTCGTTGTGTAGAACACATAACCATCCTTGCTAAGGGAGTGTGCGGTCTATTAGGCTCTTAAAGAACATTACAAGATTAGACGAAGCGCTAGAGAGGGTGTGTGGCGAGCTCACTCCGCGTTACTCCACTGAAGTTTTGCCACTCGA
>CAYGHR010000040.1:0-1698 GCA_964349715.1 uncultured Peptococcaceae bacterium | reverse complement strand
ACTACCGTGCGCGTAAAAGTGTTTAGGGTTGGGATTGTGGCCTCGGGCGACGAAGTTGTTTCGGCCGGGCAACTGCCTGGGATAGGACAAATCAGGGACTCCAATTCGCCGTATCTTACCGCGTACTTGGCGAGTCGAGGCCTTGCGCCGGTGAATTATGGCATTATCCGGGACGATGAAACGCTGCTGACCGAGGTCCTAGCCCATAGCCTACAGGAGTGCGACGCCGTGGTGCTGTCGGGCGGGAGTTCTGCCGGAGCCCTAGACTATACCGTCACAGCCATCCTGCGACTTCCCGCGGCGAATATTTTGGCGCACGGTCTGGCGGTTAAGCCGGGGAAGCCAACCATTTTGGCGACTGTCGGCGGCAAGCTGGTCGTTGGTCTGCCGGGGCACCCGCTTTCGTGTGCCGTCGTCGCGCATAAAGTAGCTTGGCCCCTCCTTTGTCATGCAGCAGGGGTAATACCTCCGCGCACGTGGGAAGTGACGGCCGCACTTAGCCGTGCGGTAGCGAGCGTCCCCGGGCGCAGGGACTTTATACCCGTCAGTTTAGAGCACGGCATGGCCACGCCGTTGTCGGCGAAATCAGCCGCCATCCAAGTGCTCGCGCGCGCAGATGGGTTACTTACCATACCGGAGGATTGCGAAGGCCTAAACGCCGGAGCACAAATCACGGTAGAGATGTGGAGGTAATGGAGTGCGACAACATTTTCTGCACAGCATTTCCTTAGACGAGGCACAGAGTAGGATTGTGTCGGCGTTTGGCCAAGTGATGCGGGAGGAAACAGTACCCGCGCAGGCAGCACTGGGTCGGGTTACCGCGCAACCGGTCTTCGCCAAGATGAGTTCGCCTCACTATGCTTCCGCCGCCATGGATGGCATCGCCGTGCGGGCTATTGACACCAAGGGTGCCAGGCCCGGGCGACCGGTGCGACTAGAGTTGCACCAAGGGTATGTGCCCGTAGACACCGGCGACGCTTTGCCTGCGGGCCGGGACGCCGTGATTATGATCGAACATGTCGTGCTCGAAGGAGAAGATGCCTTCATCGAGCAAGCGGCGCCTGCGTGGCAACACGTGCGACCGGTGGGCGAGGACATCGTGGCGACCGACTTGCTCTTGCCGCGGAATCATCGCATTACTGCCGTCGATATTGGCGCGCTGCTGGCGGCGGGTGTCCCCATGCTCCCTGTGTTGGCGCGACTAAAAGCAGTCGTGATCCCTACAGGTGACGAGCTGGTTTCCCCCGTATCAGGAGTTGCCCCGCACAGCGGGGAGATAGTGGAGTTTAATTCAAGCATTATCGCGGCCACGCTGCAGGAGTGGGGTGTCGAGTGTGAGACAACCGCGCCGGTTAAGGATGAGCCCGGGCTGCTGATCGAGGCTGTAGGGAGAGCTGCGGGTGCAGCGGACTTAGTGCTAGTCATTGCCGGGACTTCTACAGGGCGCGGGGACCATACCGCCGACGTAGTCGCAACCCTAGGTGAACTTCTGTTTCATGGAGTGGCCATACGGCCTGGGAAACCTGTGCTGGTAGGCAATGTAAGAGGGGTCCCTGTGTTTGGGCTGCCGGGATATCCTGTCAGCGCGGTAGTTTGCCTGCACAATCTCGTCAAGCCGCTGGTGTATGCGCGCTACCGTCAGCCGTTGCCGGAGGAGCCTAGGCTAAAGGGGATGTTGACCCGGCCTCTGGTTTCGGG
>CAYGHR010000039.1:12059-13487 GCA_964349715.1 uncultured Peptococcaceae bacterium | reverse complement strand
AGCACAGCCGGCAACAGAGCACCGTATGCCGCTAGAGCCAGCCAGAACAGCGCCTGCCCCAGCGCACGCTGTCCAAAGGCAGGAGCGGTGATGCTGAATATCCCGATGCCGACAAAGGGAATGAACCAGCTTGGTATTACCTTGCCTGCGGCAAAGGGGACAACATGCTTTAGTGTGAAGGACAAGAGCAAGAACAGGTGCAGAGCTAGTGACATCCACCACAAGGCCAAAGATACTTCAGGTAGTTCTGGGCGTATGTAGGCCGAAAGTAGCGACAAACTCATGCTAAAAGTTGGCAAGACAGCCGCTACAGGCCCTGTACTGAGGGCCGAGCGCAATTCGTTAGGGTGCGCTATGCTTTTGGCGACAAGGGCAAGAATAATGAGCGCGGATAATGCTCCCATCGCGAATCTTAAGTCTCTGCCGTAGGACAGCAGGAGATTGCCAAGTGACGCTAGGCCAAGCGCAAGCCCCGCAATGGGGTAGGGAAGCTTCTTCAGTAGCATTATAGCCTCGCCTCCTATTGCGCGCAGCTTTTGGCTTGTGCGCAGTTTTCCATGCGCGCGGCAATTTGTGGGTCGGCTAAGAGCTGTTCTGCAACCCAAGCCGTCACTTCACCGGTAATCTTGACGCAATGCGCTTTTCGCTCGGGGCTGGCGAAGTCAAAGTCCTTGATTATAACTCTACAGCAAGTGCTGCCGTAGAGTGCCTTGACATGGTCATGCAGGGCTGCCGCTACAGGGAACATGCGCTCGTGCATAGGTTCGCCGTGGTTGCGCCCGTAGGCCATGCCTAACGCCATGGCACCGCCGCCTATGGCCCCGCACAGGCATTTCGATTTGCCGATACCTATGGGGAACGCGGACGCTAGCTTGGTGACCTCTTTGGGCATCGGCCACCCGAGCATCTCATTGATAGCGTGCACTACCGCCTCCGAGCAGAAGAACTCCCCCCGCCGAAAATACCCTTCCGCCTTTTCTCTCGCCATGGCGATCACACTAGTTTTGTCCATTACACAGTCCTCCTCCAATTATTTGACCTAGACTATTATATAACAAAAAGGAATGAACGCAATAAGAAAAAGCTATGGCAAGACCGACAACGGGAGATGTCTGAAGCAAAAGGCTCCGTCCCTTTTGCTTCTTTTGCTTCATTGACGTAAGGGGCCGCTGATGCTATGATGTAAATAAGTTTATGGTATAAACCAAAGGGGAGTGAGCAGATGGCAGAGCCGGATTACGAGAGGCTGGCGGAGGACCTGGCGGTTGTCCGCGCCGCCGTGGAGAAAAGCAACGGCATCTTTCGTTTCCTGCGCCTTTCGCGCGCGATGGGTCTTGTTGGTTTGTGGAGCGGTGTGGGCATTATCGCGCTCTCCTGTGGTGCCTATTTGGTTGATGTTCGCTATGGCGGACTCCACGCCGCGCCACC
>CAYGHR010000039.1:10598-11959 GCA_964349715.1 uncultured Peptococcaceae bacterium | reverse complement strand
GTGTTCCTAGTCTTTCATAATGTGTTTTGCCTAAAATCCATGCTCTACAGCGGCACATGGATGATTGGCTCCGGCGTAGCGCTACTCTTTTTGGCCAGCAGCGTCCACGCCTCGCATGGTGTAGCCTTAACGTTCGGCATCGGGTTTGTGGCGCTCTACGTGGGAGACAGGATTTGGGAAATGACATGAACGAGAGCCAAGAGCCGGATTTCGCTCTTGACAATGTCATACACGAGAGAGCGCGACTGGCCGTCCTCACCTATTTAGCCAGCAGCCCGCTGCCTAGCGTGTCTTTTACAGAACTACGTGAGCGCCTCGAGCTCACCGCCGGCAACTTGTCGGTCCAGCTGCGCACCCTTGAGCAAGCCGGCTATGTGGAGGTAACCAAGCGCATAGTCGGCCGCAAACCCGCCACCACAGTCAGCCTTACGGCGCGGGGCCAGGCGGCCGTACGGGACTATGTCGATAAAATGGATGTTATACTGCGCAAGCTCAAGTCGCGGGGCTAGCATGACAAACGGTTCGACTATATTTTGCGGAGGGATAATGATGATTGAAGTTCGGGGGCTCTGCCACAGCTACAAGAAGGGGGGACCCTTCGCGGTCAAGCAGGTTAGTTTTGAAATTGCCAAGGGTGAGATACTCGGGTTTCTCGGGCCTTCCGGCGCGGGCAAATCGACCACGCAGGGAGTGCTCACCGGCCTACTGCCGCTGCAGACAGGAGAGGTGCAGGTCGCTGGCTTCAACATGCGCAATCCGCGGCGCGAGCTCTACAACCGCTTGGGGGTCTCATTTGAGCAGTCTAATGTCTACGCTAAGTTAAGCGCGTTGGAAAACCTGCAGTTTTACGCCGGGCTCTTTGACGTGCCGACTGAAGACCCCATGCGCCTGTTAAGACTCGTTGGTCTAGAGGAAGTGGCGCGCAAGCGCACCGGCGAGTTCTCAAAGGGCATGAAGCATCGCCTCACTTTCGCCCGCAGCCTCATCAACAAACCCGATGTCTGGTTCTTGGACGAACCTACGACCGGACTTGACCCGGCCATCGCCCACGACATTAAGGGCATTATTAGAGAGCACAACCAGAAGGGCGCAACAGTGTTTCTTACCACACACAACATGCAAGTCGCGGACGAGCTCTGTCACCGCGTAGCCTTTATCGTGGATGGGGAAATAAGGTTGATCGACTCCCCGCGCAGTCTAAAACTTAAGTATGGCGAGCGGGTAGTTGAGGTAGAGCATATCGAGGACGGCTCGCTAAAGCGAGACAGGCTCTCGCTCTCGGCCCCCTCTGACCAACAAAAACTTGGCACCCTCTTAGAGCAAGGCACCGTGCAAACCATGCACACCAAAGAAGCCACCCT
>CAYGHR010000039.1:3774-10498 GCA_964349715.1 uncultured Peptococcaceae bacterium | reverse complement strand
GCACGTCTCAGGTTCGAGATTGTTCTGCAGGGGCATGAGAGCGCGCGGATCCGCGCCCTGCTGCAGGCCAACATAGAAGGGGCCATGCTCGAGCGCTTCGGAGGCGCGCCCGAGCGCACGGTCACCACGAAGCTTGCTCCTACCCCGCGGCTTAGCGACAGAGACTCCATCCTTCCGGTCTACTTGACGATGAATGTCGCGCTGATGGGGCTGTTTATTATTGCAGCGTACATTTTCCTCGACAAAGAGGAAGGGGTCATTCGAGCTCTAGCCGTATCTCCCTTGGCCATAAGTCAGTATTTGTCCAGCAAAATGCTCCTCATGCTCTGCATGGGGCTCATCAACTCGGTGCTGGTTGTGGCGTTAATTAGGGGTAGTTCAGTCCACTATTTATGGCTAATCGCCTTAGTTGCGGCTGGGAACTTGTTCGGTTCTGCACTGGGGCTTCTTATTGCCAGCTACTTTAATTCCATGGTGCAGGCGATGGAGGTCTTGTATGCGGCTATGCTGGTGCTCATGTTTGCCTCGTATTCTTACCTTGCGCCCGCGTTTTCGCCGTGGTGGGTGAGGATATTGCCGACATATTCAATGTTGTTCGCCTTCCGCGAAGTACTACTCCCCGGCGGCAACATGGCCATGGTGCTAACGACTATCGGGCAGTTGTCGCTGCTAGGACTGCTTGCCTTCGCCCTAGCTCACGCGCGCTATAAACGCTCGATTACCGTGTAAGGAGGGAGAGCATGAAAAAAGTCTTAGCATTTGCTAGGCGCGACCTAAGAGCCGGGATGCGCGACTTTCTGGTGGTCTACCTGATGATGGCCCCGATATTTCTCTCGTTGCTCCTGCGCCTCTTTGTCGGTGGTCTAGCCGAGAGCCCTATGCGTGTAGCCGTGCTTGACGACGGCAGTCCGTTGGCTACAGAACTGGCACGCTTCGTCTACGTGGAGACCTTCGCTACGCGCGTAGCACTTGTCGAGCGTGTAGAGCGCATAGATGATGTGCTTGGGGTGTGGGCGACGAGTACGGGTCACGAACTCATCGCCCAAGGTAACGAAATGCCGGGGACCGAGGCTGTTCTGAAAAACGTCTTGCGCCGCATCCAGGCGGGAGATAGTGCTTTGCCCGTAGTTGTCGGCGTGCGCGATATTGGCTATGGCATGTCGCCGCTGAAGCTACAAGGAGGGCTATTGCTCATCATCATGACCACCGTGTTTGGGGGGATGCTTATCCTCTTGAACCTCATCGAAGAAAAAATGAGCAACACCATCAGCGCGGTTAATGTGTGCCCCGCGAGCCGGATGGAGTTTGTCCTCGGTAAAGGGTTGCTCGGGTTCCTGACGCCGATTGTAGGGAGCACGGCGGCGGTGTATCTACTGGGGTTTCGCGACTTTGACCTTAGCATGTTTGTGGTCAGCGTCGTCAGCCTAGCGTCCATTAGCCTTGTAATAGGATTCGCCATCGGCGTGACCAACGACGAGCCCATCTCCGGCATTGCCGCTATGAAAGGCGTCTTTGTGCCTGTCTTAGCGTCGGTTTTCGGGGCGATGTTCCTAGCCGAGCGTTGGCAGTTTGTCTTGTATTGGTCGCCGTTTTACTGGGGTTACCTTAGTATGAACGCTATTCTCTTGGGCCAGGCGACGTGGGGACAGGTCCTCCGCAACAGCGCATTTATTGTCGCTATAACAGGATTAGTCTTTGCCGCGTTGCGTCCGCGCATTGCCCGAGGACTGCGCTGACGCAAAGCCTCACCGCAGTGAAGCAAAAGGCTCCGTCCCTTTTGCTTCAAAGATGGCGGCGACTTGTTGCCGTTCTGCCGGCGTTAAGGGTAGGAGGGGTGGGCGGGGATCGCCGCCAAAATAGCCAAACAGCTCGATTGCCGCTTTCAACCCGGCGACGCCAAAGCGCGCCGTGACGGCGTGGTTTGGCGCGAGAAGCCTCTGCTGCAGTAACTTCGCTTGCGCTAATTCGCCCGCCTTAAACAGCCTAACGAGGTCTGTGCACTCAAAGGGCAGAACATTAGCGAGCGCCATGGTGCCGCCGACCGCGCCGACTGACAAGGCGGCCAGCAAGAAACTAGCAGACCCCGCGAGAGTGACGAACCCGCTCCGCACTCCTTGGACAATCTCCGCAATTTGCACTATATTACCGGAGCTGTCCTTAAGTCCGGCAATATTCGGATGCTCTGACAGCTCGATCACCAATTTTGCACTCAAGTTAAGCCCCGTGTTCTTGGGCATATTATAGAGGAGCACGGGTATCGGCGAGGCTTCCGCCACGGTGAGAAAGAAGCGCTTGAGGGCTGCCTCCGTATAGGTATCCTTGTAGTAGTAGGGGTTTAGCACCAGCGCCGCATCGGCACCAGCCTCCGCCGCGGCGCGTGTCAGACGCAGCGTTCCTTGCGTAGACTCTTCGCCCGTACCCGCAATCACTTGCAGGTGTGGCGGCAGCAGGTCACGTGCTACCCGCACCAGTTCCGCTTTTTCCTCGC
This sequence comes from uncultured Peptococcaceae bacterium, assembly GCA_964349715.1. Classification (GTDB taxonomy): domain Bacteria; phylum Bacillota; class UBA994; order UBA994; family UBA994; genus UBA994. The sequence continues at coordinate 8,010 of CAYGHR010000039.1, read as the reverse complement.
GCTCCAACAGACAAAACTCGCCGTTGCTACCCCCGATGACCAAGCCCGACAAAGGGGTAGCTCCCCACTTGGCGACGTTTCCGGCAAACTTGTCCCATGCGATTTCCTCTCCTCGAAAAGGGGTCGGGACCGGAGCGTAAACACCAGAGTACATAGCCTTACCTCCCACACAGATATTTCGCCAGTTGAGCACGAACGCGTCAAAGTAAATGGCGAAGCGACTCATATAATCGCTTCGCCATTTTGTCGCTAATCCCTGCGGTACGGGGTCTAATGCTCCCGCCGCACTATGCGTCGTACCGCTCCGTCCTCTAACTCAGCCGTCAAATCTGTGGCTGCCGCGACTTCGCTGTCGTGTGAGATGAGGATGATGGTGCGCTGTTCCTGTTCTACTAGGTTGCGCAAGAGCTTAAGGATTTGCCGGCCCGTCTTGCTGTCTAGGTTTCCGGTCGGCTCGTCTGCCAGAATAACTTTGGGATCGTTAGCTAGAGCACGTGCGATGGCAACGCGCTGCTGCTCGCCGCCGGAAAGCTGTGCCGGGCGGTGACGCCAGCGCCCTGAGCCTAGTTCCGCTAGCTGCAAACACTGCTCAGCCCGTTTGCGGCGTGATGCCCGCGGGTAGCGGGCGAACTCAAGCGGCACTTCCACATTCTCGACGGCCGACAGGTTCGGGATGAGGTTATAGGACTGAAAGATGTACCCCAAGAGCTTGCGGCGATGCGCTACCAAGCCCGCCTCAGAGAGATTGTGCATACTCTCGCCGTGCAGGTAAATCTCGCCGCTGCTCGCGCGGTCCAGTCCGCCCATGACGTTTAGCAGGGTAGTCTTCCCGCTACCACTGGGGCCGACGATAGAGGCTAGAATTCCCGCCGGAATCTCCAGGTCCACCTCGTCTAAGGCGCGGACGACGTTGCCGTGGAGCGTATAGGCCTTGCTTACTTTGCGTAATTCTACGGCCTTATTCATTGCGTAACACCTCCGCAGGCTTTAGTCTCAACGCGAAGAGCGCAGGCAGCAAGCCGCCAAGCAGGCCTAGCCCTAGCGCCGCAGCGAGAGCTTTAAGCAGTAGATCAACCGACAGGTTGACAGATATATTGCCTAGCTGTGCTTGCCACGCACCCCCGCGCATAACCGCCCCACCTAGGCCGCGCAGGGCCTGCATTCCTCCGCCTTGCATAGGGCCGGTTATCCGTTGCGTCGTGGGCAGAGCTTGTGCTAAAACAGTGGTGGCCAGAGACTGTCCTGCAGTCACAAACAACAGGATTCCGACCAAGGCCCCGATCGCTGCCAGAGTAACGCTCTCCCAAGCAAACCCGGACAAGAGGTCGCCGCTGCTTGAGCCTAGAGCCTTAAGCACGCCTATCTCACGTTGCCGTTCCCGTATAATGAGGAACATAGTGGCGCTAATCACCAGTCCGGCTGTCCCGAGCGCTAACCAGAGCCCGGTACTTGTAGTGCCGCGCACGAGATCCATGGCCTGTGTGACGCGCTCCAGCATCATGTCCCCTTGCGAGACGACGTCGGCGCTCTCGCCCACCATCTCCTTAAGAGCAGCCACAACCCCGGTCACGTTCGGAAGAGCATCCACGGTGACGTAAACCTGTGAGAGCTGGTCGGGCATTTCCAGCACGCGTTGTGCCGTGTCCAGCGGCAAGAAAACGCTGCCGTCCCCAAACTGGTTCCCACTTGTGGCAATACCAATTACTGTCATGTCGACGCCGTTCACAGCCACTGTTTCCCCTAGTTCGAGTTCGCGGTTCTCGGCTACGGCGCTACCGATGACAGCTACGTCTTTACCCGCGTCCTCCGTCGTGAAGTTGCGTCCTGCCGTAATGGCCGCTGTGCCGCCACCCATTAAACGCAAGCTTTGCCCCGGCACAATACCCATTATAGCCATGCGCTCGCGCATTAGCGCCTCCACCACCGCAGGATCGTTCATCTCCTGACGCGTGGGCCGTCGCATCTGCTGAAAGACAACCATGGGGGCCACTTCTACGACATGCGGCACCTGTGATATACCTTCAACCAGAGAGGCAGCCATAGGTTCCGCCCGCCCGAACCCGCCAAACGTGCCTGCAGGACGAATTTCCACCAAATTGCCCATTGAGGCCTCCACCGTCTGCACTTGTTCTCCCACCGCCGCATTGATGGCCATCATGGTGATGCTAAGACAGATGGTCAAGCCAATGAGTAAGGCTACGGTAAGAGTGCGAACCTTGCTGCGCGCGATGTTGCGCACGCCGCGAATTACATTATGCATAGCCACACCTCCATGTATTTCCCACCTCCTATGTTACCCTTGAGATGTCGTAGGTTTATGTGAAAAGCGTCTTTTTTCAGGGTATGATAAAGTCTTTTTGTACGGTATAATTTCGCTTAGCGTATGTGTTTGGGGAGAGGAATCTATGGACAACGGGGAGAGTAGAGTGAAAGCCAGCCCGCTTGCGGCACTCAGGCACCGTAACTTTCGCTTGTTTTGGTCAGGACAGTGCGTTTCACTCATCGGCTCATGGATGCAGCGGGCCAGCCAAGCCTGGCTAGTCCTAGAGATGACGAACTCGCCATTTTTGCTGGGGCTAATCGGGGTTATGCAGTTTTTGCCGGTTATGCTCTTGAGCCTTGTGGCCGGTGTCGTCGCCGACCGCTTGCCTAAGCGCAAACTTATCTTAAGCATGCAGCTTTCACTCGGGGCACAGGCGCTGATTCTATCGGCGCTCGTGTACTCGGGAACGGTGCAGTACTGGCATGTCCTCCTCTTAGCCCTCTGGCAGGGTGTCGCCACCGCGTTTGACACGCCGACGCGCCAGTCGTTTATCGTGGAGTTAGTGGGCAAGAAAGACTTAATGAACGCTATTTCGCTTAACTCTGCTATCTTTAACGGCGCTCGCATCATAGGCCCGGCTATAGGCGGCTTCGTCATGCACCAGTTTGGCGCGGGGCTCGCCTTCCTGCTTAATGGCGTGAGCTACCTGTTCGTGTGCTATGCTCTGCTCATCATCAAAGTGGATGGCATGCCGCCCAAGGAACGCCAACCCCACATGTTGCAGGAGATACGCGAAGGGCTGTCCTACGCCTACCGCACGCCGCAAGTGTTCGAAGTGCTTTCGCTCGTCGGCTTAATAGGGGTCTTTTCGCTCAACATGAGCATTCTCATCCCCGTGCTAGCGCGCGATGTCTTAGGGCAGACGGCAGCAGGCTTTGGGCTGTTGATGTCTTTTATGGGTGCAGGCGCTGTGTGTGGTGCCGGTTCATTGGCCTACCTCTCACACCTCGGTCCCAAACGTCAATTGCTCTTTGGCGGCGCGTTCGCCATGACTATCACGCAAATCGTGCTGTCGCAGGTTGCCGGGTACTGGGCCTCTGTCGCCCTAATCTTTCTCTTGGGCTTTGGGCTTATCACTTACAGCGCTACCGCTAACTCGAGTTTGCAGGTAGCCGCACCCGACCACCTGCGCGGACGAGTGATGAGTCTGCACTCGCTCCTTAACGGCGGCACGTCGCCGCTTGGGAATCTCTTCGCCGGAACGGTAGCGGACCTCTTTGGCGCTGCGGGGGGATTCTTAGCGTGCGGCGGCATAGGACTCGCGTGCACGGCGTTTCTTTATTGGCGGGGCGGCGAGCGCGCGGCAGGGAACGAAGCCCGTCGTCGCGAACAAAGTGCAACATCGACGACTCTCTAGGGGGGACGCTAATTGGATTGCACAATTAGACCGGTGCGTTGCGAAGACTTCCAAGCCCTGCAGGACATTGAGCTAGCAGCGTTTGGAGCCTTTGGGTACTGCAACTATTTCCTTAAGATGATTCCCCACTTGTTCCCCGCCTCATGCCTAGTAGCAGAAGTAGGCGGGCAAATAGCGGGGTATAGCTTAGGAGCATTCGATGGGCATGACCCCTCGCGAGCCTGGATACTGACGGCAGCAGTAAAGCCGCAGTTTCAAAACCGCGGTTTGGGCAGGGAGCTCACATGTCGCCTGATGCAGCTGATGGAGACTCAAGGCGCGAGGTATTTTTGGCTTACGGTCGAACCTAACAACCCGGCACGCCAACTATATGTGCGCCTGGGGTTTGTTGACATAAAGTTTGAGCCCGACTGCTATGGCGAGGGACAAGACCGCTACTACATGGAGAGGAAGGTCGAAGTATGAGAATAGTGGCCGCGGAACTGCGTGAGCTCGCCCTCCCCTTAAAACGACCATTTGTCATCGCCTACAATACGTGGCGCAGTATGCCCACGCT
>CAYGHR010000039.1:0-3674 GCA_964349715.1 uncultured Peptococcaceae bacterium | reverse complement strand
ATGCACGACCTAAGAGCTAAGGCCTGCGGCGTGCCGCTCTATAAGCTGCTCGGCGGTCACAGCCAAAGCGTAACTGTCCCGGCGGTTATTAGCATTATCCCGCCCGCCGAACTCCCGGAGGCACTTGCCCCCTATCAAACGCAAGGCTACCGGCAGTACAAGCTCAAACTGGGGGGGGACCCCGCGGAGGACATCCGCCGCGTCGAAGTAGCCCGCCATACACTCGGCACAAAAGCGCGCATCAAGGTGGATGCCAACCAAGGCTTTGCCACCGCAGACAACGCGCTAAAGGTCGTGGGGGCTATATCACGCTACGATATCGAACTGGTCGAACAACCGGTAAAACACTGGGACTACGAGGGGCTTAAGCGGGTGCGCGAGCGTTCGGAGATGGCGCTCATGGTCGATGAAGGAGTGCGGACAGGGCGCGATTTATGGAGGCTGCTGTCTGTTACCGGCATTGACTGGGTGAACGTAAAACTGATGAAGTGTGGGGGAATTTTGCCCGCTATGAAACTCGCTGCTCTTGCCGAGATTGCCGGCGTCAAGGTGCAAGTCGGTTCTATGCTCGAGTCAAGCGTCGCCAGCGCAGCCGGGGCCCATTTGCACCGTGCGCTCCCCGCGATCAGTGCGAGCGAGATGGTTGGCCCGCATCACTTTGCGGAGGACATCGGCGACTTCACGTACGCTAACGACGAAGTCGTGTTTAGTGAGCGCGCGGGATTAGGTATAGAGGTGGACCAAGAACGTTTACTTGCCCTCACCTTGCGCGGGGTGAGGGTAAGCGAGCAGGGTGACTACAGTAACCTCACGCCGTGACAAGAAGCGAAAGCCAGGCCTTCCGTGCGCTAGACCGCGGTTAATGTAAAGGTAACCGCTCCCCTCGCGTGATAGCCCTTCCACATGACTAGGGGGAAAGAGGCGTCCGGAGACGGTCGTCACTGCCCCGAGAAAAGGAAGCTTAACTTGCCCGCCGTGGGTGTGCCCCGCGAGTGTTAACGCTATGCGACCGAGCATAGGGGGAGCGTGACTCGCGTTCCACGGCTCAAACCAAGTGGGGGCGTGAGCTAAGAGAATAATAACGGCGTCATCCCGGCTAGGCAACGTGTGGTTAAGGTTAGCATGACCGGTACTGATGTCGCCGACGCCGGCTAAGACGATTGCGTCGTCACCCTTCTGCAGAAAAATATGGCGGTTTTCAAGGACTGTGACCCCGGCCGCCTGCAAGTGCGAGGCGATAAACGGCCAGCCAGTGCGGTGGTCGTGGTTGCCGCTCACGGCGTACACGGGGGCTATCTTCGCTAGCGCATGCATAAACGGCAGTAACCCAATGACTTCCGCCGCGCGGCGGTGCACAAAGTCGCCGGTGGCGACAATCAGGTCTACATGCGCGGCGCGAATGGCCCTAACCTCAGGTCCTTGGGGGGCAAACGCCCGGCCGTGCAGGTCGCTAATCTGCGCGATACGAAAGCCATGAAACGCCGAGGGTAGCCCACTGATAGGCACCTCGACGTTTTCGACGGCAAGCGCAGTAGTCTCGTATAACACCCAAAGGAACAGGGCCACCCCTGCGAGGAGCAATGCCATCGCGAGTGGTTCCCTCACTCCGCGAACCCCTCTGCCTCTAACTGGCGGTGAACCGTAAGCCAGGCACTAGGTATAGTGTCCGCGCGAATCACGCGGTAGCTCGGTTGATATAGGTCGCGGTAGCGTGCAGAATGGGAGACAACCGGGCAGCCGCGCGTCAACATCTCATTCACATAGGACTGTACCGCTTCTCTGTCAGGAGCGAGCGGCGGCCACTGCTGTAGTAGCGAAACAAGCTCAGCCCTATTGACGCGAGTGAATCCCGAAGCCACGAAAGCTGCGAAGACCTCGGCCAAGGAAAGCCCTGAGTAGAGTGCTGCGCGCAAGTGAATACGGCAAAACAGCGGTGAGAGTGTCTCAATTAGCGGCCCGGGTTTTGGCGTCAGTGTTAGCGTTTCCTTCGCTAAGTGCTGCCTAGCTGCGTCTATGTCGGTAAGTGCGTGCTCCGGGCCTAAGACGGCTTGAAACAGCGCCTTGTACGTGTCCTGTAGCTCGCTCTGCGGGTATCGCTGCTGCTCTGCTTCCAGTAAATCCAGAATGCGCAGCACTATTCCCTGCTCTCCTCGGCTTTTTCACGCAACCCCAGTTCCACTAACACACAGCTCTGCACAGTTTGAAGTCCTAGGGCCTGGCAGTGTTTAACTACTTCGTCGGCGTCAGCTCCCGGTTGCAGCCACACGTGCGTCACCCCTAAGCGGGCTGCCTCGGTGACATACTCGAGCCCGGCCTTAGGGTTAATAACTAAGCACAGGACGTCGGGCCTGTGGGGCAAGTCCTTTAGGCTCACGAATACGTCTGCGCCACCCTTAGGGTGAACGCGGCTAACCAGATACCCTTTGCGCAAGAGTTTTTGCACTATCTTGGAAGCGAACTTCTCGGGGTTTAAGACGTCACCGACGACTGCCCAGTGGTTAAGTGCGAGAAACAGGTCTTTGTTCACCCTAGCAACCTCCCTTTGGTGGTCGGGTCGAGTTTTAGTCTCCGCCCGCCTTAAAGTTGTATACAGTCTTTATGATATGCTGTACTTCAACCGTCTCACCTATGGAATCTAAAATTTGTCGCATGGGCTTGTAGGCCATAGGGGCTTCGTCGAGGGTGTCAGGGTCGACGGAAGTAGTGAATATCCCGGCCATGGATTGTCTGTAGTCCGCCAGCGAAAACGCGCGCTTGGCTTGACTGCGGCTCAGTAAACGCCCGGCTCCGTGTGGGGCTGAGTAGTTCCAGTCCGGGTTGCCTTTGCCCACGGCGAGGATACTGCCGTCGCGCATGTTAATGGGGATGATTAGTACTTGTCCTTTGTGGGCCGCGACTGCGCCCTTGCGTAGGATGCCTTCTTTGACGTCGATAAAGTTGTGTGTCGTACTAAAGGCGTCCTCTAGCTCCCAATTCATGCCGCGCGCGATGACCTCGGCGATGGCTTTTCTGTTGAGGTCGGCATACTCTTGCGCAATGGTCATATCACAGAGATAGTCTTCTAAGTCGGCTCCCTCGACATAGGCCATGTACTTTGGCACCTTGGCACCACCCTGACTTTTGCGCGCGAGCGCGCGTACCGCGACGTTTTGGTAGTGCTCGGCGATTTGCGTGCCTAAGTTGCGGCTACCTGTATGGATGCTGAGGTAGTTTACACCTTCTTCCGACACAGCCACCTCAATAAAGTGATTGCCGCCACCCAAAGACCCGATGCTCAGCTCGATGCGATTCATCTTCTTGATGTTAGCCGCGCACTTAAGTTCACCTAACCGTGCTGCATTGGTAAAGCGGTGCGGCGTATGCCGTGTATCAAAGCCGGAGGGGACGTTGCCGCGGATGATGCGGTCGAGCATAGCAAAATCGATTGCGCTTTCGGGGATGCGCGCCGCAAGTACGCCGCAGCCTATGTCTACACCTACATGCCCGGGGACAACCTTATCCCGAATTGTCATGGTCGTGCCAATCGTGCACCCCATGCCGACATGGGTGTCCGGCATGACCCGTATCTTAAGCCCCTCCACGAAGGGCTGGTTGCAGAGCTCGTGCAGCTGCTGTAGCGCACCGTCGTCGACTGTGTCTAGGAACACCTTGGCAGAGTTGTACGCGCCCTTGAC
>CAYGHR010000038.1:0-13527 GCA_964349715.1 uncultured Peptococcaceae bacterium | reverse complement strand
GCGGGGATGTTTACGAGAAAACATCCCCGCCCGGGCTTTTGTCCCTTCGGTGTAGCGCTAAGCGCCAGTGTCGCTCGGTCCAGGCTAGCTCTTAGCTACGGAACCCTAGACACACTTTAGCTCGTGACCACTATTCTTTTCGTCTCGACTATAGCACTACGCCTCTTACCCTGTCAAGCGAACGCCGGAAGAGAGTATAATAGGTCTGTGTCGCTGACGCATGGCAGACTACAGCTTGGAGGTAGTTTATGGACTTACACTTAAAGATTGCGCAAGAACTCGGTCTCAAACCAGAGCAAGTAGCGGGAGTGGACAAAATGCTCCTAGAGGGCAACACCATCCCCTTTATCGCCCGCTACCGCAAAGAAGCCACCGGGGAACTTGATGAAACGAAACTGCGCGAGGTGGAGGAGCGGCTTGCATACCTAAAGAATCTTGCGGCCCGCAAAGAAGAAGTGGCGCGCCTGATAGCCGAGCAGGGGAAATTGACGCCGGAGATAGAAGACCTTCTTAAGCGCGCTCAGGTACTGCAGCAGGTCGAGGACATTTACCTGCCCTTCCGTCCCAAGCGGCGCACACGAGCTACAATCGCCAAGGAAAAGGGCTTAGAGCCTTTAGCAGACTACCTGGCAGCTCACCCCCTGCTTGACTTCGCCTCGGCCGAGGGGGAGGCCGCTCGCTACATATCTGCCGAGCGCGGCGTCGCTGACGCAGCAGAGGCGCTGGCCGGGGCCAAGGATATTTTGGCTGAGCGCATCAGTGAAAACTTCGCTGTGAGGGAGGCAGTGCGCCACTTCTTGCGCGCGGAAGCCGTACTGCGTGCCAAAGCGGTAGTAGCCGAACAGCCCTCCGTGTATGAGATGTACTATGACTACACTGAACCGCTGCGCAAAATTCCGCCGCATAGAGTGCTGGCCATTAACCGCGGCGAACGCGAAGAAGTGCTGAAGGTAACACTCGAGTATGCGCAGGAGAAAGCCCCCTACTTAGCCGCCCTTAGGTTTATGGGTGTGCCCGCGAGGGCGGGCACTTTGTTGCTTGAGGCCGTAGAAGATAGCTGCAAGCGCTTGCTCTTGCCCTCCATTGAGCGCGAGCTGCGCTCGTCCCTAACAGAGCAGGCGGAGGAGCAAGCTATTCGCGTGTTTGGCAAAAACCTTAAACAGCTTCTCTTATTAGCCCCGGTCAAGGGGAAGACGTTCCTCGCCATCGACCCGGCGTATCGCACCGGGTGCAAAATGGCGGTGGTTAGCCCTACCGGCCGCGTCTTGGCTACTGCGATTGCCTACTTCACCCCGCCACAAAGCGACCGGAGCGGGGGTGGGCGCATGGTGCGAAATCTAATTGAGACCCACAAAGTGCAAGCCATAGCTATCGGCAACGGCACGGGCAGCCGGGAAACAGAGGACTTTATCGCTACTCTCATTCGCGAGCACGCCCTCCAGGTATCCTACACCATCGTCAATGAGGCGGGCGCCTCCGTCTACTCGGCTTCTCCGCTGGCTGGAAAAGAGCTGCCTGACCTTGACGTCACCTTGCGCGGGGCAGTCTCTATCGGACGCCGCGTGCTCGACCCGCTGGCTGAACTGGTGAAAATTGACCCCAAGGCCATCGGAGTGGGCCAGTACCAGCACGATGTGAACCAAAAGCAGTTAGCCGACGTACTGACCGGGGTAGTCGAGGACTGCGTTAACAGCGTGGGGGTAGACCTTAACACCGCTTCCCCAGCCCTGCTGCGCTACGTAGCGGGGGTCACCCCCGCCGTCGCAAATAACATAGTAGCGTTCCGCGACGAGCAGGGCGAATTTCGCGCGCGTGAAGAGCTAAGGAAGGTGCCGCGCCTAGGCCCGGCCACATACTTGCAGTGCGCCGGGTTTATACGCGTACCTCAGGCCAAAAACATACTGGACAATACGCCGGTGCATCCTGAGTCCTACGACTTGGCCGAGAGGTTCTTGCGCCTTGTGGGCAGCTTAGAATCGCTCACTACCGGACAAGTACAACTAGGTGAGGCGGCTCTTGCCAGCGCTGCAAAAGAGCTCAATGCCGGTCTCCCCACATTAAGAGACATCTACCAGGCACTCAGGAAGCCGGGCAGGGACCCGCGTGAAGATGTAGCAGGGCCTGTCTTTCGCAGCGACGTGCTGCAAATGGAAGACCTCGCCGAGGGTATGGTGCTTAGCGGTGTGGTGCGCAACGTGATTGACTTCGGCGCTTTTGTGGATATCGGCGTCAAACAGGACGGCCTCGTACATGTATCCGAGATCAGCGACAAGTTTATCAAGCACCCGTCCGAGGCTCTCGCGGTCGGCGACGTGGTAAAGGTTCGGGTTCTAAGTGTCGATCTAAAGCGCAAGCGGATTGCGCTGTCGATGAAACATAGTTAAGTCCTCCGGCACTGACTTCCGTGGGCTGCACAAACTCACGCTCTGCATAGCAAAGTCAATTAATGCTATTGAGGCGCACAAGGAGATTGCACATCTCCCTGAGCAACTCGTAGCGCTGCTCTGTCGCTGAACGGTGATACAGGCAGTCTAGCCGCTCACCCTCGAGCTTTTCCATAATGATAAAGGGACTCCCTAGGTACGTGGGCTCAGTCTCCAAGAGGTAGACTTGAGGCACGGGGTAGCCATCGCAGGCGAGCTGCCGCAAGGTGTCAAACTCTTGTACAGCCTTAAGTCCCATTGCGAGGATGTCCTTGCCTGTATACAGGCGCAGAATCATGGGGCGCGACTGTGCGAGCCCCTTGTCCATAAAGCCGAGCGCAAACGAGTAGACTTCGCACTCCCAGCCGTCGTTTAAGCCGAACAGCCCCGTCACCGTCAGCCCCTCCAGGTAAGGCACCTTCTCGCGGAGATAGAGAAGCAAAAGGGACGGAGCTTTTTGCTTCACACGATTCTTGACCCTTCGGTTCGTTAGCCCCTTACTGCCCTTAATCGCATCTCACCTCAAAACAAAATTACACGTCCCCCGCGTTGCGCCCCCCGCGTTGCGTAGCTCTTCATCGTTGCGTGGGTTACATTCGCCGGGTTGCCGGCGACTTCCTTCCCCACTGACCAGCCTCCGACTTGACGGCAAAATATGTGCTTGTATACAATTGCCATGGGAGACCCCCGCGTTTCCAAGCTCCCGGAGGAGGCTGCCGCACAGATGGATGTAACAAGCACTAAGAACCCACTAGTTAAAGAGATTCTTCGGCTTAGGACAAAACAGCACCGCGAGGCAAGCGGTCGCTGCTACATTGAGGGCATTCAGCCCGTGCTGCGAGCTATTGAGAATGGTGTGGCGATCGAACAGGCCATTTACGCGCCGGAACTCTTGACGAGCGAAACAGCCAAGGCGGCGCTGACGCGCTTAGAGGCCGCAGGACAGAAATGCATTGCGGTGAGTGAGCCCGTCTTTCGGCACTTCTCCGAGCGCGACAACCCCGTGGGCCTTGCCGCCATCGCCAGCCCCCGCCTAGCTGGGCTGTCCGACCTTGACCTTAACCGCCAGTCCATCCTGACCGTGCTCTACCGCGTACATAACCCCGGCAACCTTGGAACTATCGTGCGTACGATAGACTCCGTTTCCGGGGCAGGATTGATTCTCCTTGGGCCTAGCGCCGACCCCTTTGACCTAGCCTGCATCAAAGCCAGCATGGGGACTGTCTTTAACGTTCCCATCGTGGTCCTTAAAGAGCCGGATGACTTCCTTACGTGGTGCCGACACAGCCGTATCCAGTTAGTTACGACGTCCGCCGAAGCCACCTCGTCGCTGCCTCATGCCCGTTTTTCCTATCCTTGTGCCATTATGCTCGGCAGCGAAGGACAGGGACTACCCTCGGCCCTCCTTGACGCAGGCGACATCTCTGTAAGCATCCCCATGTACGGGCAAGCATCGTCGCTCAACCTCGCCGTAGCATGTGGCGTTATGTTGTACGCCGCGCGCGCGGCGAACCCACTCCCTTCCTAAAGGGCAAAGCGACACTCCCAATCCCACTGCATTGGAGGTTCTCGTATGGCAAGAGACTTTAGCTACGAAATCATGCCGGAGATCATGCGCCGTTGGTCGACACGTGCCTTTAGTACCTCGGCTATCGACGAGGGAGAAGTGCTCGCACTCCTAGAGGCCGCGCGCTTGGCCCCGTCATGCTACAACGAGCAACCCTGGCGCTTTATTGTTGCCCGCGCACCCGCAGAAATAGCCGCCATGCAGAGCCTGTTGGCAGAACAGAATTTGCTGTGGGCTAAGCACGCGCCGGTGCTAATCCTAATGCTCGCTAAGCGTAGCTTCACTGAGACCGGTCGCGATAATTACTGGCACATGTTTGACAGCGGCACTGCCTGGGGGTATCTCTCGCTGGAGGCCGAGCGCCGCGGGCTCATCACCCACGCCATGGGAGGGTTTGACCGCAAGCGAGCTGTAGTCCTGTACAACCTGCCGAGCGACATCGCGCCTATCGCCGTTATCGCCATCGGCAAGCCCGGCGACCCGGCGCTACTCCCCCCTGAGCTACGCGAGCGGGAAAGGCCCGGGCTACGTAAGCCCCTACAGACCTTGCTCATTGACTCTACAGGAGACCTTTCGCGCTGAGTTCTCGGGTGTCTGTGCTCCCAGTCCGCTTTGGTGGGGGAGTATGCTTGCTTCTCTGATATTCTTAAGCCCGAGCAACTGCATGGTCAGGCGCTCGGCGCCGATGGCAAACCCGCCGTGGGGAGGCATGCCATAGCGGAACACCTGTAGGTAGAACTCGTAGTGCTCAGGGTGTAAACCGCGCCCTTTCATGCTGGCTAACAGCAGCGCCAGAGAGTGTTGCCGCAAGCCGCCGGTTGTTATCTCCAGTCCCCTATAGATTAGATCGAAGGACTCGGTAAGAGTGTCATCTTGACGCCCCGGCAGAGCGTAGAAGGGCCGGATGGAGCGAGGATAGCTGTGCAAGAATACGGCGGGGACGCCATACTCGCGCTCTGCCCACTGCGAGATGAGCCTTTCTCCCTCGGGGTCAATGTTCTCGTCAGTCGAAATGTCCTTGCCATATTCCTGCTTTAGAATAGACAGCGCATCCTTTAAGGCGAGCCTAGGAATCGGCGGAATTTCCGGGGCGCACTTAATCGCCTCGCCAAACTCGTGATGAAGAAGCGGCAACAGCGACTTGAGGAAGGCCTCCTCTAGATCCATAAGCTCGTTCACATCGTCCACAAAGCCCATCTCGGTGTCTAGGCTAATATACTCATTGAGGTGACGGGAGGTTCTGTGTTCTTCTGCCCTAAATACCGGCCCCACCTCAAAGACGCGCTCAAAGCCGGAACCGACCAACATCTGCTTAAAGAACTGCGGGCTTTGCGCAAGGTAGGCGATGTCCCCGAAGTAGTTGACACTAAACAGCTCCGCGCCTCCTTCTGTGCCGGTAGCCACAATCTTCGGGGTGCTGACGCGAATGAAACCTTGCTGCGCGAAATACTGCTCAAAATACATGACTATCTGCTGCTGCACACGAAAGACCTGCTGGAGGGAGGGGTGGCGCAGGCAGAGTGGGCGGAAACGGTCAATGAGGTCTAAGCCCACCTCTAGGGCAGGCTTGTTTATGGGGAAGGGCAAGTTTTCTGCCGGGTTAAGCACAAGCAGCTCCTCCACCTGTAATTCCACAGGAAAAGCGCGGGAGCGCGAGGGAACGACAATACCGCGCACCTGTACCGCGCTTTCTAGCGACGGCAAAGAGCCCGCCGCGCTACCTGAAAACACGGCCTGGGCCTCGCCGCTTTGGTCGGCCAGAATGAGGAATGCCAGCTCTGCGCTGACGGCGCGCGTGCGTCGCACCCAGCCCTTAAGGGTGACAACTTCTCCTGTGTGGAGCGAGAGCTTAGCGGCAAGAACTCTTTTGTACATAAACAAGCACCTCCGAAACAAAATAATCCCCTCTCGCTAGGGACGAGAGGGGATTCCCCGTGGTGCCACCCTGATTGGCATCGTTAACGATGCCCACTTGCATCTGTAACGGGACAACCCGCCCTGTTTGACAGGGGACTCAGCGGTTGTCTCCGCTCGCTAAGCTACACATCGGCTTCCACCTAGCCCGATTCTCTGGTGTGCAGTTAACGAGGCTCTTCCGCGTCGCAGTCTTTGGTATATACTACTGCGCCGACGGCCCCGGCGTCAAGTTTTCGCGCTACAGGCACTGATGGCACAGGCCATAGAAGTTAAGCTCTAAGCGCCCCACGGCAAACCCGGTCTGCGAGCTCACCTGGCGCGCAACATCCTCGTAGTCCACGCCGACAAACCCATGGTGGTCGTCCACGTATCCGCACAGATTGCAATAGAGGTGCGCGTGCGGCTGCACCTTAGCGTCAAAGTGCGCGACACCGCCAATATGCAGGCGTTGCACGAGCCCGGCCTGCTCTAGGGTGCTCAAAGTGGTGTAGACGGTGTTAAAGCTTACAGCCGGGTACTCGCCTTTGACATGCTCCCACACTGCTTCAGCCGTGGGATGAGCGCTAGTGTCCATCAACATGGTGTAGATGGCCATGCGTTGGGGCGTAACCTTTAAGCCCTTCTCTCGCAACTTCCCTACCATATCGCGCATTGTGGCCACCTCATTTTTCTAGTAACTATTACTTGTCAGTTGAAATTATGTCACTTAGCTCACCGCTTGTCAAGGAGCTGCACTGCCACAAGTCCGCCAAAGTGAACTCCATAGCAAAGCCCCGGGGTAACACCCCGGGGCCTGTGGTGCTAAGCAGTTAGTTCCACGGATAAAGTGTCTCCGTGAACTGCCGATAATCGTCGCGGAAGGCGCGTAGCGAAGTCCAAATCTTTGCGAAATTAGCGTTTGTTGCTGCTTGTGTATCGAGAATCCCGTCTAATGTGGTGCGGAACTCGTTCATAAGCGCGTCGGAGACAGGGATAAACTGCACACCCTTGTCTAAAGCCGTCTGCATGGCCTGCTTCTCCTGACGTAAAAGCTCCACATACCCTACAGTGGCATGCCGAGCCAGTGCGGCCCTGACGATACCTTGCAGGTCGGCGGGGAGCGCGTTCCACTTGTCAACGTTTATCATGACGTCATCCGAGATAACCGGTGCGCGGGGGCCGACCATGGCGTACTTGGCGGCATCGTGAAAGCCTACTGCTATGTCTTGTACGAGCGCGCCAAACTCGGCAGCGTCTACGACTTTTTTCATCAGCGCAGGTGGTGTCTCGCCCCCCGGAAGGAAGGAAGCAGCCGCGCCCATGGCGGTGAAGGTATCAAGCGAGAATCCTCCCGCACGCAACTTAAGCCCCTTCAAATCGGCCGTGGTGCGAATGGGCTTGTGTGCCCAAAGGAAAGTCTCCGGCGGCATGGGAACCGCGGGTAGCCAATGAATCTTGTGACGCGCATAAGCCTCCTGCACCAGAGCCAGTCCACCATGGCTATGTAACCAAGCATCAAACTCCGCGGCGTTAAGCCCTGATGTCTGACCACACGACAAGGCTAGGACAGGGTCCACACCGCGCCAGAATGGCCCCCACATGATGGCGCCGTCTAGCGTACCGGCGGTGACCGCGCCTAACGTTTCCAGTAGAGGCACAGCCGTGCCTACGGGATGGACGGTTATTTTTAGCCTCCCACCTGACATCTGCTCGACGTCCTGGGCCCACTGTTGGTAAATTGGAAAGGCGGGGTGGGCAGACGTGCCGTGCATTTGGAACGTCCAGGTGAATACTTGTGCCTCCGGGACTTCGGCGACGGGCGTGATCATCGGCCGCACAGCGTACCCGACCAAGAAAGTGACCAAGGCGATAACAACGCAGATGATTAGTTGGGTCTTTTTCAACTGGTTCAATCCTCCATTCATAGTTTCTAGTACGTAAAGGAACATTGCTGTTCCCTGCCGCCTGCAGCAAGGGTCATCGCTGATATAGCAAGTTCGGGAGCCAGAGCACTAAGTCGGGGAAAATGATGATGGCCAACAAGCCTAGTGCCTGCAAAGCAATAAACGGCCACACGCCCTTGTACATATCGAACAGCGTAAGCTCCGCGGGAGCCGCCTGCTTTAGGTAAAAAATCGAGTAGGCAAAGGGCGGCGTCAAGAGTGACATCTGCAGATTGACACACACCAACAGCGCAAACCAGATAGGGTCAAACCCTAGACTAGCGGCAATGGGTGTGAAGATGGGAACGGTAATCAGCAAGATGCCTACCCAACAAATGAGCTTGCCCAGGACGAAGAGGACGAGCATCATAATTGCCAAGACGACCATGGGGTTGCCTCCCGCTACGGCCATCATGGCGTCGTGAACGACCCTGCCTCCCCCCAGTACAAGAAAGGTCGAGGTAAACATACTCGCCCCCACAACTAACCACAGAATGGTGCTTGAGATCTGCAGGGTGTGCTGTGCCGCCTTTTTCAGTACATCCATGGACATACGTTTGTTCAGGGCCGCAAGCAGTGTTGCGCCAAACGCCCCCGCTGCCGATGCCTCAACAGGAGCGGCTATCCCAAAAAAGATGGTGCCCAGCACCGCCACAATCAGTAGCACCGGCGGCACAAGGGATGTCAGCAGATCCAACAGAAAAGGCACGAGCTTAATCTTCCCTCTTTCCTCAGGCGGCAGCGGGGGGCCTAACTCGGGGTTCAGGTGACAGCGAATGGCTACGTACGTTACGTAAAAGGCAGAGAGCAGCAGACCAGGCACTACCGCGGCCGCAAAAAGCGACACAACGGAAACCCCTGCCGACAACGCGTAGATGATTAGCATGTTACTGGGCGGGATAAGAATCCCCAAGCTGCCGCCTGCGCAGATGATACCTGCTGCCAAAGATTTGTTGTAGCCGGCCTTGAGCATACTCGGCAGTGCGAGTGCTGCCATCATGACTATCGATGCCCCGATAATACCGGTGGTAGCGGCTAGAACGGTCGCGAGCAAGATCGCCACAATACCCAATCCGCCGCGCATAGAGCCTAGCAGCACGCGTAAGTTCATAAAGAGGCGATCCGCTACACCTGAGGCCTCCAACATGCAGCCCATGAACACGAATAGCGGCAGGGCAATGAGAACATCACTGGTCATCGTACCAAAGATGGCAGACACCATAATCGGAATCGACCGCATCCCCCAAGTGGCTAGCCCGGTGAACAAGCCAAGCCCTGCCAAAACCGAGGCTACCGGCATACCGGAACCGATTCCGACTAGGAGAAGGACAAACATCACCGCCGTAAGTGCTGCCGGGCTCATAGCTTCCTCACCCCCCGCAATTTCTGTACGGCCTCTAATATGCCCGATAGAGCCTGCACCCCAAGCAAAAGCATAGCCATGGGTATGACGGCACGAAACGGCCACAAGATGGGGCGCCAAGTGGTCATGCCTGATAACTCACGCAGTGCAAACGACCTCAACACCGCTTGCGTCGAGGGCCAAAAGAGAAACCCCGCCACCGACAAGAGGATGAGATGATGAATGAGGTCTATGGTTGCGCGCTGAGAGTCAGTCAGACGAAAGAAATGTGCGAGATCCTCAGCCGAGATGTGCGCCTTTTTGTTATAGTAGTGAGCTACTGTAAGCATGAAGGGTATAGCGAACAGCCAAACCGATACGTCTCTCACCCACGGCAGTGGGCGCAGAAAGAAATATCTAGCGACAATCTCAGCAACCATTACTGCGACCAGCGGATAGACGAGCCACATGAGAATGGACTCAAGTCGTTCATTTAGCAGGTCTACACACCGAATCAAGGGCTTGCGGTCTTCCATAGCGTCTCCTCCCCTAAGTGGCAACTCAAGCAATCCACAACAAATTCGCCACCGCACCGACCTTTATGTAAGCCGTCACCTCCATTGTGGTGAAATATTATTCGCTGCCGCCTATTGGATATCCTGTAAGGGGGCGAAATCTTCGCGCATATCCGACATCCCCTCCCCCGTGAAGACAAAACAAAACCCCGCAGCCCTTCGCTGCAGGGTCCTGTGGTCATACCCGTTATTCCCACTCTATAGTTCCGGGCGGCTTCGAGGTGATGTCGTAGACGACTCGGTTGACGCCCTTGACCTCATTGACAATCCGGCGGGAAATTACGTCCAGCACTTCATGCGGCATGCGGTACCAGTCGGCCGTCATCGCGTCGACCGACGAGACGGCGCGCACGGCGATAACCTCGGCGTAGGTACGCTCATCCCCCATCACGCCGACGGTGCGCACCCCGGGAAGGACCGCAAAGCACTGCCATATCTCCTTGTGCAGTCCAGCGCGCGCAACTTCCTCGCGTACGATAAAGTCTGCTTCACGCAGCAAAGCCAACTTAGACTGGGTGATTTCGCCCACAATCCGCACCGCCAGCCCCGGCCCGGGGAACGGGTGCCGGTCTACCACCGTGTCAGGCAACCCTAATTGCCGGCCGATAGCGCGCACTTCGTCCTTAAACAACTGACGAAGCGGCTCTAGTAGCGTAAACTGCATGTCTTTGGGTAAGCCGCCGACGTTGTGGTGGGTCTTAATCGTGGCGGCGGTGGCTGTGCCGCTCTCAATGACATCAGGATAGAGCGTCCCCTGCACCAAGAACTTGGCCGCGCTCACTTCTTTGGCCTGTTCCTCAAAGACGCGAATAAACTCCGTCCCGATAATCTTGCGCTTTTGCTCAGGGTCGGTGATGCCTTCTAACTTGGCAAGAAAACGGTCACTAGCGTCGACATGTATTAGTCTCATGCCGAGTTGGTCGCGAAACGTCTTTACCACTTGCTCTGCCTCGCCCTTACGCAGCATGCCGTGGTCAACAAAGATTGAGGTGAGGTTCCGCCCTACAGCGCGATGCACAAGCACAGCCGCAACCGCCGAGTCCACACCGCCGCTTAGACCGCACATGACTTCGTTCTCGCCCACGCGGCGCCGAATCTCCGCCGTAGCCTCAGCCACGAACGACTTCATACCCCAGTCCCCTAGAGCCCCGGCGATGTCATAGAGAAAGTTCTTCAACATATCCGTGCCGTACGCGCTGTGTGTGACCTCGGGGTGAAACTGCGTCCCCACCATTTTAAGTGTTGGGCTGTACATAGCCGCGACTGGGGTGTTCGCAGTATGTGCCGAGTTAAGAAACTGCGGCGGCAGTTTGACGACCGAATCACCGTGGCTCATCCACACCGGGAAGCGGTCGGGCAGGCCGACAAAAACACCGCTCTGTTCGCTAACAATTACGTCGGCACGTCCATACTCCCGTTTGTGGGTGGTAGGCGCAACCTCTCCGCCAAGTGCGCGCGCCATCAGCTGCATGCCGTAGCAGATGCCGAGAAGAGGGATGCCGACATGAAAGATACGTTCGTCCACTGTGGGAGCATGGTCGGCGTAGACCGAATTGGGCCCGCCGGAAAAGATGACGGCTAGCGGATTTGCCTCTTTGATGGCTGCGGCCGTCGTCTGGTGCGACCAAATCTCGGAATAGACTCCAAGCTCACGCGTACGCCGGGCGATGAGCTGTGCGTATTGACCGCCGAAATCGAGAATAATCACCAGCTGGTGCTTGCCCTGCATGGCGCCCGCCCCCCTCCATTGGGGAAATTATATCACACGCTTGCGGCGCACGAAAGGAGGATGTTGTCTATCAAGCGTGTCGACCCTACGCGCGCCGCCACCGCAATCAAGGCGGTAGGCGAGTCTCCCTTGTAGGGTGCAAACGTGAGCGGGTCGACAACCGCGATGTAATCAATGCTAACAAAGTTGCCCTGCCGCATGCATCGCGCCACCGTAGCCTCTAGGGCGGCTGCATTGCGCTCACCGGTTTGCCACAGCGCCTCTGCCGCAAACAAGCCAGCGGAAATAAGCCTGGCCGTCTCGCGGTCTGTGGGGGTAAGGAAGACGTTACGGCTGCTCATCGCCAGTCCGTCTGCTTCGCGCACGGTGGGGCAAACCACTATCTCGACAGGGAAGTTAAGGTCTTGCACCATCTTTGTAATGACCGCGACTTGCTGCGCGTCCTTTTGGCCAAAGTAGGCGCGCGTAGGGCGTACAATGTTAAAGAGCTTGGCTACAACGGTGGCGACCCCAGCGAAGTGACCTGGACGCGCCGTCCCTTCGAGACGCTCGGTTGGCCCATGCACAGTTACGGTGGTGCCAAGTGCTGGCCCTGCCGGGTATATTTCGCTGGGGCTAGGCGCGAAAACGCAGTCGAGGCCAAGCGGGTTAAGTAGAGCTAAGTCACGTTCTAAGTCGCGTGGGTACCGCGCCAAGTCTTCGTTTGGCCCAAACTGCGTAGGGTTAACAAAGATGCTCGCTATTGTGTGCTTATTCTCGGCTACTGAACGCTCGACGAGACTAAGATGCCCGGCATGCAGATACCCCATGGTAGGCACAAGACCAAGGTCATCTGCCCCATAGGTAGACCGGAGGGAACGCAATTCAGCTATATCCGTAACTATTTTCATGCGCCAAATACTCCCCGCGTCACCTCATCGGCATACGCTTGCACCACTCCGCGGATTACGTCAGGCAGCTTAACAAACTGCTTGGCGTGTTTGGGAATGTAGTCGCTCAACCCTAACACATCACTAACCACTTGGATTTGGCCGTCGCAGTGCGGCCCCGCACCGATGCCTATGGTCGGCACCGCCAGTGCCTTACTGATCTCAGCCGCTAACTGACTAGGCATACACTCGAGCACCACAGAAAAGACGCCCGCGCTCTCGAGCGCCTTAGCGTCCTCCATCAGCCGCTCTGCCGCCTTGGCCGACTTTCCCTGCACTTTATAGCCGCCAAGTTGATGCACATACTGTGGGGTAAGTCCGATATGCCCCATTACAGGAATGCCTGAGGACACGATTCTTTCTACCTGCGCGGCCACCGTCACGCCGCCTTCTAGTTTGACCGCAGTAGCTCCGCCTTGCTGCACAAGGCGAATGGCATTGCGCAGCGCGTCCTCGGCGGAGAGGTGGTAAGTGCCAAACGGCATGTCCCCCACGATAATGGCCCGTTTAGCGCCGCGCGCTACCGCCGCTATATGGTGCAGCATCACTTCCATGGTCACAGGGATAGTGGACTCTAGGCCTAACACTACCATGCCAAGACTGTCGCCTACGAGGATAATCGGAATGCCGCACTCGTCAACTACTTTGGCGGTGGGGTAGTCGTAGGCGGTCAAGGCCGCTATTTTCTGACCAGCTGCCTTCATCTTGTGTAGATCGTGTATAGAAATCCTCATCTTTTGTCCCCCCTGTTCGGCAGTGGGCTGTTCTTACCGTCTACTTGCACCACCCTCGGGATGTGAACCCGCGCTTCCTGTGTCGACATCAGCTGATAGCTGATGATAATCACTACATCCTGCGGCTGCACGAGCCTCGCCGCTGCGCCGTTAACGCAGATGATGCCCGAGCCACGCTCGCCTGATATGGCATAGGTTTCAAAGCGGGCGCCGTTGTTAACTACTACCACCTGTACTTTCTCATGCGGTAAGATATCCGCTAAGTCTAGCAAATCGGGGTCGACAGTGATGCTCCCTTCGTAATTTAGGTTAGAGCCAATCACTGTGGCACGGTGAATCTTAGATTTCATCATTTCGCGCATGTCTCATGCTCCTTTATCAGTAGTTGT
>CAYGHR010000037.1:11055-13919 GCA_964349715.1 uncultured Peptococcaceae bacterium | reverse complement strand
ATTCCCCACCGTCCGTGGGCAGGCGATAACGTCACGAATATTCGTCACACCCGTAACGTACATGACCAAACGCTCAAAACCGACGCCGTAGCCGGCATGCTTGACGCCGCCGTATTTGCGTAGCTCTAGGTACCACCAATACGGTTCTAGCGGCATGTTGAGTTCTTGCATGCGGCGAAGCAGTACGTCTAGCCGCTCCTCACGTTGGCTAGCCCCAACTAACTCGCCGATACCAGGCACGAGAAGGTCTGTCGCGGCGACGGTACGGCCATCGTCATTCTGGCGCATATAGAAGGACTTAAGTTCTTTGGGGTAATGGGTTACAAAGACCGGCCGTTTATAGACCTGTTCGCTGAGGTATCTTTCGTGCTCGGTCTGCAAACCGTTCTCCCATTTGACGGGGAATTCGAAGTTGTGCCCTGACTGAGCCAGGAGCGAGACGGCTTCCGTATAGGTGATCTCCGCGAATTGCGAACTCACGACATTCTCTAGGCGCATGAGGAGACCTTTGTCCAAGAACTCGTTAAAGAAGGCCATCTCCTCCGGGCACTCGCGCAATACGTAGGCAATGACGTATTTGATCAGACCTTCAATGTTAGCCATGTTGTCCTGCAGATCAGCGAAGGCTAACTCAGGCTCAATCATCCAAAATTCCGCGGCGTGTCGCGATGTGTTGCTGTTTTCGGCCCGAAATGTAGGGCCGAAAGTATAGACGTTCCTAAAGGCAAGGGCGAAGATCTCTGCCTCTAATTGTCCGCTGACCGTAAGATAAGTTTCGCGACCAAAGAAGTCCTGCGCAAAATCCACTTTGCCGTTGTTTCTCGGCGTGTTCAGCAGGTCGAGCGTGGTGACCCTAAACATTTCGCCCGCGCCCTCGGCATCGCTGCCCGTGATAATGGGGGAGTGTACATAGACAAACCCGCGTTCTTGGAAGAAGCAGTGAATGGCATGTGCCAGCACAGAGCGCACCCTAAATACCGCTGAAAAGAGATTGGTGCGTGGGCGCAGGTGGGCTATTTCGCGCAGGTACTCTAGGGTATGTCTCTTCTTCTGCAGGGGGTAGTCGCTAAGGGACTCGGCTTCGACGGTTATGGCGTGAGCGTAGATCTCAAAGGGCTGCTTAGCTGCCTGACTAACTACGACCTTGCCGCGGACAGTGATGGCGGTGGCAATGGGGAGCTTAGCGATAGCGGCGAAATCCGTGTGCGAGGCGTCAAACACGACCTGCACATTCTCAAAGAACGACCCGTCGTTAAGCTCAATAAAGCCGATGGTGTTCGAGGCGCGCAGCGTACGCACCCAGCCTTGGACCGTTACCTCTTGATTGAGATGCTCTGCCGTATCACGGTAGAGGCTCTTGACGCTGACAACTGTCATTGCACTAACTCCCTTCAGGGCCATGCTCACTTTTTGAATAGCATGAGTATACTTCTAGGGAGTAGGGGAGTCAAGGTGCGGATTTTGCACCGGTGTGCTACACTAAGCTCAAAGCAAGGAAAGTGAGGCCACGTCATGCCGCCTAGGCAACCACCATGGAGACAACGTCAAGCACCACGCGTGCCGGAGGAGGGACAGCAACCTCGCCAGCGCAGGGAGGGCAGAAAGCCCGAGCCCTCGCCGGCTGACGAGCGTGATCGCCCTCGGCAGGAGGGGAATCGCCAGCGGAATGCCGCGCCGCGGAGTGCCGCGCCGCGAGTGACAACCTACAGAAAGGAAGATTCTGCCGCGCCTACCGGTGAGAAGCCGGCTTGGAGGAGAAAGACTGACACTGACAGGGCCCCTCGACCCGCGCGCACGCAGCGAATCGAGGCCGCCTATAGGGTGGCGGATACTAAGGCCACTGCTCGCCGTTCGCAGGTGAGGCCTGAGGCAAGCGGTGGGCGTCGCAGCCCCACGCATTGGGGGGAAGTCGCGGAGTGGTACGACCGTTTTGTAGGGGATGATGGCAGCGATTTTCAGCGCGAAGTCATCATGCCCGGTGTGTCGCGCCTGCTTGAGCATCGCAATGCACAGGGTGAATACCTTGTGCTCGATTTGGGTTGCGGACAGGGCGTGCTCGGACGCTTCTTAGCCCGAGAAGGTTGTCGCGTAGTGGGTGTCGATGCCGCAGAGCCTCTTATCGCCAAAGCCCGTCAGCGAAACAAGGCTGACAACCTGCCCATTAACTACGTTGTGGCCGATGTCACTCGGCTGTTCGAGGAGACAGGCCGACCCCGCGTGAATGTGCAGCCTAATCTCTTTGACGCTGTAACCGTAGTGCTGGCTATTCAAAACATCACACCCCTCTCAGCCGTGTGGCAAGCTTGTCAACGCCTGCTAAAGCCAAACGGCAAATTAATAGTTGTCATGATGCACCCCTGTTTCCGCGTACCGCAGCACGCCGATTGGCACTACGATGTTGACGCACAGGTGCAGTCGCGACTGGTCAGTAAGTACATGAGCAGTCTTGATGTACAGATAAAGATGCATCCCTCATACAAAGCACAGGGCAAGAAGCCGCCTGTCACAACGCACTTTCACCGGCCACTCCAAGCCTATATTAACACCCTAGGTAACGCCGGTCTTTACGTTGACCATATGGAGGAATGGGTAAGCCCGCGGACAGACGAACCCGGACCACATAAAGCCGCCAAGGACGCGGCGCGCAAAGAAATACCGATGTTTCTGGCGATACGAGCGCGGAAGATGTAGAGCGTGGGGGCTCCTAGCTCCTGGTGGATATGTTGACAGTTGACAGTTGACAGTTGACAGTTGACAGTTGACAGTTGACAGTGAGCTGTGAGCCTTAGGGGCTAAAGCTCGCACCGCGAAAAGGAAATTATTCTGCTTGGAGCAGGATTTTTGCGGGCGACAGCTAATAATAG
>CAYGHR010000037.1:5812-10955 GCA_964349715.1 uncultured Peptococcaceae bacterium | reverse complement strand
AGCGACTAGCATCCCGCAACCCACGCAAGAGGAGGTGAACATCACGAGCGCTCAAATTTTGCAGCACAGAGATGAGGTCAAGCGACCGCAATTCCAGTTCAGGCACAACCGCGAGTTGACGGCTACGCTCAGTGGCAAGACTGTGCAGGCGGTGGAAGTGTGCGAAGTGGCGTCTGCGGATCTCCCCCCGGTAGCATTGCGTATCTGCATCCGTTTTAATGATGGTTCGTGCCTTCTGGTGGATCGCCGTAGCACCGCTCTGCCGCGGACGAAACGGAAAGTACTACACCTCGACCTCTCGTGGTAAAGTAATAACCGGTAGTATGAAACAGACGGCGAAGCGCCGTCTCGTGAATTTGCTTAATCACGCAAATTCACCATTTGTTGTGTGGAGGTTTACTTTTTGCGATTACTGGCGTTGGCCTTAGCCCCTGTGGTTGCCCTGTTCACATATTTCTACGTGCGGGACAAGTATGAGAAAGAACCCCGTCTGTTGCTGTTTAAGGTCTTTACTTTTGGCATGTTGAGCGTAGTTCCGGCAGTAATCCTTGGGGTCACATTACAGTGGGCGTTCTCTTTTTTCATCGCGGCCGAAGGTTTTATCTACGGCTTGCTTGAGAACTTCATTGTCATTGCCCTAGTGGAGGAGGCCGTCAAGTTCTGCGCCTTCTTTTTGCCGGTCTTCTGGCATCCTGCTTTTAACGAGCCCTACGACGGCATGTTGTACGCCATAACGTCCTCGCTAGGTTTTGCCGCCGTAGAGAACGTCCTCTATGTAGCGCAAGGCGGCACCCCTGTAGCGTTGGCGCGCATGGTTCTGGCCGTGCCCGCCCATGCGCTTTTTGGTGCGTTTATGGGGTATTATGTGGGACGCGCAAAGTTCTCGGTCTTAGCCAAGAGCCGATACCTCTGCGCTGCCATCGTCATGCCCGTGCTGCTGCACGGGACTTACAACTGGCTCCTAGGAACCGAGCGGGCCGAGTTTGTGTACTTGGTCATACCGCTGTCGCTATTTATGTGGCACAGCGCTCTCAGGCAAGTGCGGCGAGCAGAGGAACGCTCTCCCTTTCGTCCGCAGACTGATAACTAGCGTGTAGTTTTAGACATATACAACGGAGGTGCTTTTGTGCGTCTAGAAACGGATTCTAGCCTGTGCAGTGGGTGTAAGGTGTGTCTGACCATTTGTGCCCTGTCCCACTTCGGAGAGAACAACCCTAAAAAGGGGGCGCTACGGGTGGAGGGCAAGTTTCCTACACCCGGAGTCTTTGAGGTGAATGTCTGTAACCAATGTGGGGCGTGCGCCCCGGTCTGTCCTGTCGAAGCGATAAGAGAGCAGGACGGAGTCTTTCTGTTAGACCCAAAGACGTGCGTGAGTTGCATGGCTTGCGTGGAAGCATGTCCTTTTGGCGTACTAATTGTACATCCCGGCGAGCCTGCTCCCATTAAGTGCGACAACTGCGGCGAGTGCGTGCGCTACTGCCCGCGGGAAGCAATCTTGGACGGGGAAGGCGTTGTCAAACGCATGGGGAGATAGGGGGGCTAGTAGATGAACGGATATGCAGGGAATATTTTACGTGTAGACCTGACTAATCGTACGCATGAGATTCTGTCCTTGCCGGCAAGTCTCGCGCGCGACTTTATCGGCGGGCGCGGCTTTGTCGCCAAGCTGATGTGGGACGAAATCCCGCCCGGTGCTGACCCCTTGGGCCCAGAGAACAAGATTATCGTCGCACCGGGTCCGCTGACAGGTGCGTTCTTGCCCGGTGCCGGCAAGTTAGAGTGGGGTGCCAAATCCCCCGCAACGGGGGGCTATGGCGATTCGAACATCGGCGGTCATATTGCACCGGAAATCAAATACGCCGGTTTCGATGCCATCATTATCGAGGGGCAAGCCAGTGAGCCGGTTTATCTCTATATTGACGATTTTAATGTTGAGCTCCGCTCCGCCGCTCATCTCTGGGGTCAAGGTGCACTGCAGAGTGAGGCACAGCTTAAGACGGAGCTAGGCGAGGAGTTTCAGATCTGTACCATAGGGCCGGCAGGGGAGAACAAGGTGTTGTTTGCCTGCATCAGCCACGACTTCGGACGTCAGGCTGGCCGCACGGGTATCGCCGCGGTGATGGGCAGCAAGAATCTTAAAGCCTTGGCGGTACACGGTACAAAGTCCATTCCGCTAGCCGACCCCGCCGCTACCCTAGAAATCGGCAAGCAGATGTTTGCGGCCTGCTTCGCTAAACCCGGCTTTGAGGAATGGACGCCACAGGGTACCGCCGGGGTGACCAACTGGGTTAACGAGGTGGGAGCGTTTCCCACCCGCAACTTCACCAGCGGGTTCTTCCCTAAGTACGAGAACATCAACGGCGAAGCGCTGGTAAAGCGGATTAAGGTCACCGATAAGGCCTGCTACGGTTGCCCTATTCCTTGTGGCAAGTATTCGCGCGTAAAACGGCCCGGGTACGAGGTGCACGTGGAAGGCCCCGAGTACGAGACCATTGCCTTAATCGGCGGCAACACCGAGATTGACAACATTGAGGACGTTGCGTACGCCAACTATATCCAAGACGAACTGGGACTCGACTCTATATCCGGCGGGAACGTTGTTGGATTCGCCATGGAGTGCTTTGAGAAGGGCATAATCCGGAGCGAAGCGATAGGGGGGCGTACACTCAACTTTGGCAGTGTGGATGACTTTGTCCGGCTCTCAGAAGAAATAGCTTATCGTCGCGGCATTGGCAATGTCCTGGCGGACGGAGTGAAGAAAGCTTCGGAGGTGTTTGGGCAAGGCTCAGAGCGGTTTGCCATTCAGGTCAAGGGCTTGGAATGGTCCGGCTATGAGGCGAGGTATGCTCCCGCCATGATGCTGTCCTACATGACGGCGGACGTGGGCGCGCATCACAACCGCTCTTGGGCCATTACTTTCGATGTCGCCACCGGGCGGGATAAGCTTGAAGGCAAGGCCAAACGGGTTACGGAGCTGCAACATATCCGCCCGCTCTTTGATATGCTGTGTCTCTGCCGCCTGCAGTGGGTAGAGCTAGGCTTTGAGCTGGATTGGTACCCGCAGATTTTTCATGCCGTGACCGGGCAACGACGCACTTGGGAGGAGCTCCTAGCGTTTTCGGAACGCGTATGGAACTTAACGCGGTGCTACAACCTGCGCGAGATTCCGGGGTTTGGCCGCAATGCGGATTATCCGCCGGCTCGCTTTATGGAGGAGCCCATACCGGACGGCCCCACCGCGGGGAAGTGTATGCCACGCGCGGTCATTGACCGCCTGCTTGACGAGTACTACGAGATTCGCGGCTGGGACAAGATGGGGATTCCAAGCGCAGCGCAGCTTCGGAAAGTGGGGCTTGAGTTCGCAGACTCTACGATTGCCCCGCTGCGAGCATGACAGGTGTGATTCGCGTCACTGTCCGCGGTCATGTCGCCAAGTACTTCCCACTCGAGCAGGAGCGGTTTGACTTCCCTGCCGAGCGCGCGCTCACAGTCCTAGAACTGCTGCGCGCCCTCAACGTTGACCCCCTGCTGATTATGGGGGTCAGCGTCAACGGCGCGAAACAGCGTAAAGATGCACTGATTAACCTAGGCGATGAAGTCCTGTTCTTTAGTCCGCCCGCGGGGGGGTAGGAAAGGCTACTTCAAAGCGCGTGCCATCGCACCCCGTGAAAGCCACTTGCAGGCTGGCGTGGTGGCGCTTAGCAATGTTATGGCAGATAGAGAGGCCGAGGCCGGTGCCTTTCTCCTTGGTAGTGAGAAAGGGAGTGAAGAGCTTCTCGATTATCTCCGGTGGAATGCCGCAGCCGGAGTCCTCTATGCCGAGCACAGTCTTACCCGGTAGCTGTTCGGTGAAGATCCGCAGATCGCCTCCGCCCGGCATGGCATCCATGCCGTTGCGCACGAGGTTTAACAAGAGCTGCCTAATTTCCTTGGTGATAAGCCTTAGCGGCTGCTCATCGGCACAGAGGTCGATAGTCAGGTTCATATCGCGCAGTAGCGCCTCGGCTTGCAGGAGTGGCTGCAGCTCTAAGATGACCGTACTGAGCTTATATGGGCGAGGGGTGTCCTCTTTGGCTAACCCTAGCGACAGAAACTCCGTGATGATGCCGTTCATGCGGTCGAGTTCCTCAATCATGAGGGCAAAATGGCGCATGTACTCCGCAAACTCAGGTCTTTTCTTTAGCAGTTGCAGATAGCCGCGCACAGTGGTCATGGGGTTGCGCACCTCGTGCCCAACGCCGGCGGCCATCTCGCCGAGTGTGTTTAGTCTGTCAAGGCGCTCCATTTCCCGATTTAGCCGCTTCTGCTCGGTGATGTCTCGCACTGCGATAACGAAACCTAAGGGAGTGCCTTCGTCATCGGCTATGGGTGAGATAGTGGCGGAAACGTCAAGGCTCTTCCTTCCTTGCACGCTGCATGGTGCCTCAAACGTCTGCGAGTCACTTCTCCCCAATACGTGTTTCAACTTGGTGGCGGCCGCTTCCGCAAAGTCCTTGGGAAGCAGTCGCCACATGTTTTCGCCCACGGCATCAGTGGGGCTTAGGCCAAACTTCTTCTCTGCTGCCGGGTTCCAACTGGTAATTGTGCCCTGCAAATCACACGTAATCACAGCGTCGGTAGTGCTGCGCAGTACAATAGAAGCTAGGCGTAGAGCGTTCTGCGTCTGCATGTGTGTGGTGCGATCCTCCACCATGATTACCGCGAACAGGGGAGCGCCGCTCTCGTCCCTCACCACAGCAGTGGAGTACTCCGCCATGACCTTTCTCCCGCCCTTAATCGCAAGCTCGACCGGGGCGTGTTGATGAGGGCTTGTTGCTACCGACACCAAGTCGGCAAAGCGAAACCGCAGCAGTTCCGCCTGCGTGAAGTCAAGCAGTCGGCACAAGGTGAGATTGGCGTCTAGAATCCGGCCATCAAGCTCTGTCACGGCCATACCCACCGGCGCGTGTTGGAAAACGCTGTGGAACTTAGCCGCCAGTAAGGCGTACTGGGTGCGGCTTTCCCGCAGTAATGAAGTGCGCTCACGCAACAACACTGACAGCTGATTTCGTCGCCTGCTCCGCTTCTCGTGTCGCGCGCGGTGAGGACAGTGAGACAGTGGACAGTCGCGAGTTTCGGGGCCATTGTAGGGGCGCATGGAAAA
>CAYGHR010000037.1:0-5712 GCA_964349715.1 uncultured Peptococcaceae bacterium | reverse complement strand
GCTAAAATGCCTGTGCTGTGTCATGTACAGGTCGTAGTATTTGCCGCGTAGCGTCATCAGCTCGTCGTGATTGCCCCGCTCGGCAATGCTGCCGCTCTCAATGACTAGGATGACGTCGGCGTTGCGTATGGTAGACAAGCGATGGGCAATGACAAAGGATGTGCGGTCTTTCAGCAGATCCGCTAATGCCTGCTGAATCACTCTCTCCGTTTCCGTGTCAATGCTTGCCGTTGCCTCATCCAAAATGAGGATTCTCGGGTCGGCGATGAGGGCGCGTGCAAACGCCAAGAGCTGCTTTTGCCCCTGCGAGAGAGCGTTGCCGCGCTCTTGGCTCTCAGTGTTATATCCGTGCGGCAATTTCTCGATAAAGCTATGCGCGCCAACGGCCGCACAAGCCGCCTCGATCTGTGCCTGTCCCGCGGTTAGTTTGCCAAAGGCCACGTTGTCACTGATTGTCCCGGCAAAGATAAAAGGGTCTTGCAGCACTACCCCGAGCTGTCGTCGGAAAGACTCCAACCCGACATGTCTAAGGTCGTGTCCGTCAACTAGGACCTCGCCCGCGCTCGGGTCGTAGAAGCGTGCCACAAGGTTAATGATCGTGCTCTTGCCGGCCCCCGTAGGCCCGACTAGGGCTATCGTTTGGCCGGGTTCTGCGACGAAGCTCACATCGGAGAGCACTTGCTGTCCGGTCTGGTAGCTAAAGGAGACGTGCTTAAACTCCACGCGTCCCGCAATTTCCGGTAGATCACCGCGGGCGGCCGCATCATCAATGCGCGGCACCGTATCCAAGAAACCAAAGACTCTTTCCGCCGAAGCCATGGCGCTGAGCATCTGGCTGTAAACACGGC
Organism: uncultured Peptococcaceae bacterium; assembly: GCA_964349715.1. Classification (GTDB taxonomy): domain Bacteria; phylum Bacillota; class UBA994; order UBA994; family UBA994; genus UBA994. Next base: position 4,864 of record CAYGHR010000037.1, on the reverse strand, counting down.
TCACGGCGCTAAGCGGTTGCCAGAAACGGTTGAGGTAAGTAATAAATGCCCACAGCGTGCCTACGGTTAGCGCGCCACTTATGAACTCGCCCGTGCCGTACCAAATGACCAGAGCTGTGCCGATTGCCGCCACGTTTTCTATGATAGGCCAAAACAGCACCTCCATCTTGATCACGCGCAGGAAGGCGTTGACTTTCTCGGACAGAATTGCGGCGAACTTCGCGGAGTTTATGGTCTGGCGAGAGAACGTCTGTATTACTTGTATGCCGGTTAGGCTTTCGTTCAGATGCGCAATCACCTTGGCGTTCTCTTCCCGCACTTTTAGCCACCCCGACTGGAAAAAGGGATGCACCCGCGCCATGAAAAACCCGAGCAGCGGCATTAGGCCTATGCAGAGCAGGGATAGTCGCCAATGGAGGCGCAAAAGGATGACGGTGATGCCAAACAGGTTGAGTAGCTGGGTGATGATGGTGACTACTCCGTTGTTGGTGAACTGCGTCATGGTGTTAACGTCAGATGTCACACGCGACATAATCTTCCCCACCGGGCGCCCATCGTAAAAATCGAAGCTAAGGCGCTGAATGTGTGTAAAGAGGTGTTGTCTTAGATCGAACAGGACGTGTTGCCCCGTCCAGTTCAGCAGGTTTGTCTGGAAGCGAGCCAGCACCCACAGGACTGCTCTCAGTCCAAGGAAGACCAGCACTAATTGATGCAGACGCCACAAGTTTTGGTCCTCGATGGCGTTGTCGATGATGTACCTAAACAAGAGCGGCTCGGCCAAATGGCCGAGGGTAGCCGCCGTCATAAAGCCAATTACTAAGACAACTTTCCCGGTGTAGGGCCTGAGATAACCGAGCATACGCTTTAGGTGTTGCCGGTTGAAACGGCTGACCGGCCGTTCCTTTTGTTCATCGAGGTCATAGATGTTGGACAATCCTCACACCTCACTTGCGGCTTTGGCTTACACAGCGGTGCTCATTTGTTGCTCGAGCATGCGGCTGAAGTAGCCGGGGGTGGCGATGAGCTGGCGCGGAGTGCCGTACTCCACAACTTGCCCCTGCTCCATGACCAGCACTAAATCTGCTTGCTCTATGGTTGAGAGGCGCTTGGCGATAATGATGGCTGTGCGCCCCTGCATTACGGTGGCGAGACCTTCCTGAATCAGGTATTCGGTCTGCACATCCACACTGGAGGTCGCTTCATCTAGAATTAAGATACGCGGATTCATTAGCAGAGCCCGCGCTAAAGCGATGCGCTGTTTCTGTCCTCCGGAAAGCCCGACGCCGCGTTCACCAATGCGCGTCTGGTAGCCGTTAGGCAGGGAAGCGATGAACTCGTGCGCTTGCGCTAATTGCGCCGCCTGCACAATCTCAGTCTGCGGGGCGTCAGGGCGGCCGAAGGCAATGTTCTCGGCAATTGTGGCGGAGAAAAGGACGGGGTCTTGCAGCACCATGCCGATTTGGCTGCGCAGGCTGTCGAGTGTCATGTCCCGGATGTCTGTTCCATCTACTAGGACTGCGCCCGTCTGCGGGTCAAAGAAGCGCGGTATCAGTCCCACTAAGGTGGATTTGCCACTGCCGGTTCCACCCACAATTGCCAGCACCTGTCCCGGCAAGACAGTAAAGTCAATATCCTTTAGGACATTGTCCTCACCGTCGCTGAACTGAAAGCTCACCTGTCGAAAGTCAAGTCTGCCGTCGAAGGCAGGTGCGGGGGAAGCCCCCGGTAAATCTGCTATGGCGGGCACGGTGTCTAGCACCTCGAACAAGCGAGGTGCGGCGGCTAGCGCTTCTTCGAAGACGTTAATCAGCGAACCTAGCATGCGGATTGGCCAGACGAGATTCCATACATAGCCCTGAAATGCCACTAGCGTGCCCAGACTCGTATTGCCGGCAATGACTTGTGCACCGCCATACCACAGGAGCCCGGCAAAAGTGAGGCTAGAAATAAACTCCACTAAGGGTTGCGTGCGCCCCTCGACGCGGATGCGCGCGATGTTGCTCGCGAGAAAGCGGTTGTTGTGCCCGGTGAATTTCCCGATTTCGTGCCCCTCGCGGGCAAATGCTTTCACCGTACGGACTCCCGAAATATTCTCCTGCAGGGCGGCGGTGAGCTTCCCCATTTCCGCGCGTACTTTTTCCCACAGAGGCCTAATCTCCTTGTCAAACCGGAGCACAACCACGGCCAGTACCGGGAACGCTGCCGCGGTGGCCAGTGTGAGGTCCCAGCTTAGCCAGAACATTGCCGCCAAGGTAATCACTATGCTTAAGATATTGCTGAGCATAAGGATGAAGCCGTAGCCGAGAAACTCATGCACGCTGTCTATGTCTTCGGTTAGCCTTGACATCACGTCGCCGGTTCGCTGCTTGCGAAAGTACTCCATGTGTAGCTTTTGCAGGTGGTTGTGAAGTGTCAGCTGCAAATCGCGCGCGACGTTTTGCCCCACCACCTCAAACGAGTACCATTGCCCGTAGTTGACTAGCCCTAGACCGAGGTTGACCACCACAAAGGCAATCACCATGTCCAGCACCCTGTTTAGGTCGCCTAGGGGTATGGCTTGGTCAATTATCACGCGCAAAATGAGTGGGGGCAGCAAATTAAGCAGTATGTTTAAGACCATGCACAGTGTAGCTAAGCTCACCAAGCGCCGATGCGGCCTAGTGAAGCGGAAGAGGCGCAGGAGTATCTTCATCAGGGACGCGTAAGCGCTGTTCCCTGCGCAAATGCTGCTTCATTTAGCTCAATGGTGGAGTTCGGGACGCTTTCCCGGAGCACCTCGAGCCACGTGTCGGTCGCAAATGGCAGGTAGGTCGCTAGAACACCGAGTAGAACGGTGTTAGCGAGACGCCTGTTGCCAAGGCGCACGCTGCCCCATACCATGCCGCCGCGCTGGGCTAATCCAATCACGTCGCAGGTCTTAACGTCAAGACCGGCACGATAGGCTACAGTGCCGACTATGCGTGTCGCTAGCACGAGCCCCTGTCCGCCTACGCCGGCAATAAGGATGTTGGTTGTCATTGTCTCTCCCCCTCCGGCGCGCTCGATCTCTTAATGGCCTTTACCGGGCAGACCTGTGAGCACACCGAGCATCCTACGCACATGTTAGGCTCAATGTAGGAGTTTTTCTTGCTTTGGCCCTCGTACACCTTCATGGAGATAGGCGGGCAGTTTACCCCAATGCAGGCGCGGCAGCTGATGCAGACTTCCCTGTCCACATAGAAATGGGGTTGCCGAATGCCAAAGTTCAGGGCACACGGGCGCGTAACCACAACCACGGAGAGGCCGTCACGCTTCATGGCGCCCAAAATGACGTTCTTCGTGCCTGTGTAGCTAAACTGGTCGGCTTCGGAGATATCTTGTATGCCGAACGATTTTAACACCTCGATGATGCTGATTGAGTGAGCGGCCTGACCTAAGTCGCCGGTAGTAGGCGTGGGCTGTCCACCCGTCATGGCGGTGGTGCGGTTGTCGAGTACGACAAAAGTAATGTTTAGTGTGGTTGCTGTGATATTGGCGAAACCGGATAGCCCGGAGTGAAAGAACGTTCCGTCGCCGATAACAGCGACGAGGGGTTGGGTTTTGCCGGCAGCGCGATGCGCCGTAGCCATGCCCTGAACTATGCCTAAGGAGGCACCCATGCTAAGGTTGGTCTTTAGCACAGCGAACGGTTCAAGGATGCCAAGGGAATAACAGCCGATGTCGCCTATCACCAGCGCCTTGGCTTTTTGCAGAATGTGAAAGACAGGGCGGTGTGGACACCTCGCACACAACATAGGGGTGCGCGGAGGGGTTGGCGGCGGCGGAGTCAGCTCAAGTGCGTCTTGGTGAACGATGCCGGCGCGAGCTAAGCCGACTCTGATGTCGTCGGTGGTGAGTGCGCCTGTAAAAGGGAAAAACTGTTTGCCCACCGCGTCTATGCCGGCGGCTCTAAGCTGCTCCTCAATAAAGGGCATCAACTCCTCAATGACTACAACGCGTGCGTACTGGGCGGAGATTTCTTTAAGTCTGGCTAGGGGCAGCGGATAGCAGAGCCCGAGTTTATAGACTGAGTAACCAAGGTCTAGCTCTCTCAGGAACTGGTAGGGTAACCCGCTCGTGACAAAGAGCACGTCGCGGCGTCCTGCATCCTCATAGGTATCTGGGGCCAAGGAGGGAGCGGCGGCAGCGAGCTTAGCAATGCGCTCCTGCATAAAGTGCTGCTGTGCATTTGCGTACGGCGGCAGCATGCAGTATCTAGCTTGGTCGGGTGTGAAACCAGCTATAGGGGGTTGCGTGCGTTCCCCGAGCAGCACTGCTCCGCGGCTATGACAGAGCGTACTGGTAAGTCTGACGATTACGGGCATACCGTACTCCTCACTGATAGCCAGGCCTAGCCCCACATAATCCTTTGCCTCCTGTGGGGCGCTAGGCTCTAGCAGCGCGCAGTTCGCAAACTTAGCAAAAAACCTGCTGTCTTGTTCGTTCTGCGAACTCGACAGCCCGGGGTCGTCACCTACAACGAGCACAAAGCCGCCGTGCGTGCGAATCTGGGTGAAGGTCATCAGGGGGTCGAGGGCTATATTGACCCCGACATGTTTCATCGAGACGAGCGACCTAGCCCCGGCGAAACTACCGCCGATGGCTATCTCGAGGGCCACTTTCTCGTTCATAGCCCAGTGAGCGTGGATGTCTTTGTATTCTTGCAGGCTTTCCATAATCTCGACCGTGGACGAGCCGGGATAACTAGATGCAACAACCCCGCCCGCCTCATAGAAGCCACGCGCAATTGCCTGGTTGCCGGTGAGCAGCGCTCGTTCAGCCATTGTTTCAGCCTCCTTTGGGGATATGAGATGGGAATCATGAATCAGGAAACAGGAAACAGGAA
>CAYGHR010000036.1:0-14006 GCA_964349715.1 uncultured Peptococcaceae bacterium | reverse complement strand
GCTGGGAACGGGATTCTATTGCGGATAAGCAAAGTATGGGCGTCCTGCACTTCGACTGCTTCTATTTCCAAGAAGGGCATGCCGATTGTCGTAAGAAAGGCATCAATGGACTGTTTGGCTGCGGTGGCATCAAAAACTCTGCCGGAATGGAATCTTACGTCGCGCCTGAGGTGAAAACGCCAAGCCCTATCACCTACCTGCTCCCACCTAGTGGCAAGGAGGGGGAAAATAGACATGTCTTCGTTCAAACCAACAAGTGTTTCGAACATCCCCGCCGTATTGTAGGGGCCGACCCGGCCGAAGAAGTCCCACCGCGAACCCATCGGGTCAGATACCAAGGCTACTGTCAACCGCTGCTCGCCACGAGTCACGGCGACGGTTTGCGTGCGTTCGTCCCAACGCACATCTGCGCCTAGGTTTTCGGCGATAAAGCGCAGGGGCACGAGCGTACGTCCCCCCATCACTACAGGAGCTACGTCTAGCTTCACGGTGCGACCGTTAACGACAGCTTCGGGCCGATTAAGCCGCAGAGAGATCGAGATGATCCCCAACCGACCGGTCACGGTCTCGGTAGCTTCTTGCCAACCCACTGTCGCGCCAAAAGCTTCGAACAAGGCGCGGAAGGGTACGAGGACACGACCGTTGCGAATCACGGGGGCTATTTCCAGAGTCATTGGTCGGCCGTCAATGAGGATGCGGATGGTCGAGGCCTCGGTGCCTTGCGGACCGGCGGGGAGCAGGCCGCCCAAGACCAAGGCCAGCGCAACCGCGAGAACGACTAGTTTTTTCACGAGCTCTCCTCCTAGATATCGTATTGGGCGCAATTCGCTACTTAAAAATAGAAATGCTCGTTAAGCTATGTAGTTATTGTTGTTCCTCACCCTTGCTTGCCAATAGCGCGCATAGCCTTAAGCTCTTCTGGGGATTTCAATGCCACTCCGCGCGCAGCAAACCGCTGGCGAAGCCATTCCAGAGATTCGATCCCAGGTGTCGGATAGAAAGTCAGTACGAAACTTGCTGTCACCTCCCCATGGTTCTTGACACCAAAGGACGCCCCAAGAGGAATGAGCATGGCACTCTCGGCACCAATGTTGACCTTCTCGTTCTCGGACGTAACCTCAAGTTCGCCCTCCAGCATGAATAGTCCTAACTCGAACTCCTCTTTCTCGGCGTGCCCGTCAGCCGGCATATCGCCGCCAGGGGAAACATGCGCTACGTAGGTGAAAAGATTCTGACCGAACAGCAGTGGTCTGTACCAGTAATGATCTTTGCCGTGCTGAAAGCCTTCTACTTGGTCTAAGCGTACTACCTCAACCTTTGACATCCCCATTCCTCCTTGTGTCATGTGCAGTGCATCCCATCCCCCGGGTGGGGTTATACCTGCCTTTAGAACAGATGATACCACAAGCCAGTTGGGATTACAAGCATAATTCCGACTATTCCCGGCAAGCTTGTTTTGCAGTACAGTTTAGTAGTAAAACTGGCTATATAGAACGGCTTTCTAGGGGCCTGTGGGACACGCGGCCTACAGGGGGGCGCAGTCAGTAAAGAGGCCGGCCCACTAGTTGTGGACCGGCCTCTTTGGCGAACAAGCAAACAGGGGTGCCTACTTCATACTTAGCAGGCGCGCGGAGTTAACCACCACAAAGATGGAGGCAATGTTGTGGACAACAGCAGCCATGATGGGGTCAAGCATCCCGGCTGAGGCGAATGCCATGCCCGCAATGTTAACCAGTAGGGCAAACAGGTAGATGTTTTGTTGAATGACGCTGTACGTGCGGCGTCCGAGGCGCAGCACTTCGGGAATAGCCGCGAGGCGGTCACCTAACAGCGCGATATCCGCCGTGTCAATGGCGATGTCGGAGCCTGCCGCTCCCATGGCGATCCCTACGTCGCTTACGGCGAGGGCGGGGCCGTCGTTGATGCCATCGCCCACCATGGCCACTCTCTTGCCCTCTTTCTGCAGAGCGGCAATGACATCGGATTTCTCCGTGGGCAGCACTTCGGCGAAGAAACGCGGGAGTCCTAGCTCGCGCGCTACATGCTGCGCCGCCCCTTTGTTGTCGCCGGTAAGGAGGACGGCTTCGTGCACGCCCGATTGCGCTATGTCCCTAAGCATTTCTTTAGCGCCATCGCGTATCGTATCCCCAAGCGCTATAAGTCCGATGACTTCTGTGTCCTTAGCCACCCAGACCGCTGTCCACCCATTAGCTTGGTGTTCGCTCGCGGACTGCCTGTGCAGATCTGTGAGCATGATGCTGTTTTCTTCAAGCAGCCGAGCTGTGCCGACAAGCAAGCGCGCTCCGGCTACTTCGCCCGTCATACCACGACCGGGCAGTTCTTTGACTTTGTCTGCTGCGCTCAGCACTGCGTCCCCGGCCGCAGCGGTAATCGCCTTGGCGAGTGGGTGACGTGAGGACTGCTCAATTGCCGCTGCGAGGTTAAGCACTGCCTGGTTGTTGTACCCGCTAAACGACTGTACCGCGGCCACGCGGGGCTTTCCTAGAGTAAGGGTACCGGTCTTATCAAACACGAGGGTTGTGACGCGGGCCAATTTCTCTACCGTGATGCCGCCCTTAATGAGGGCTCCCCGCCGCGCCGCATTGCCCACACTGGCCACCACGGCCGTAGGGGTTGCCAGTACTAGCGCGCAGGGGCAAGCAATGATGAGGACTGTCACCGCCCGAATGATGTCTCCGGTAATAATCCATGTCAACAGCCCGACCGCCAATACCAGTGGTGTAAACCAACCCGCGAAGCGGTCAGCCGCTCTCTGAGCCGGCCCCTTCTTGGTCTGTGCGTCGCGCACAACCGCAATAATCTTTCCCACTGTAGAGTTTTGGCCTACAGCTGTCGCGCGGATGTTAAGCGGCCCAGACAAGTTCATGCTGCCCGAGAAAACCTTATCGCTCGGCCCCTTGTCCACGGGCAGAGACTCGCCGGTTATGGGGCTTTGGTCAAGCGCGCTGTGCCCTTCCACAATGACCCCGTCCACGGGCAGGCGCTCACCGGCGTAGATGACCACCACATCACCTACTACCACGTCTTCCACAGGCACCTCGTGCAGATGGTCGTCATGGACTACGCGCGCGGTTGGCGGCGTGAGGTCCATCAGCTTACTGATAGCATCTCGCGTGCGGGATAAAGTAAGTGACTCTAGTGCTTCGCCGATAAGCATCATAATCGCAACCACCGCGCCGGCGATGTAGTGCTCTACATACACTACGGCCACAAGCGCAATTGTCACAAGTACTCCCGCCGTGATGCGCCGCGCCCTGAGCACTTCGCGTAGCGTCTGGTGCCCGATCACGAACAACCCGATAAACACTGCTACCAGAGCGACATCGAAGCCAAGCCACTCGTTAACAGATCCTTCCCAGCTGATTAGCGCTATGGCGATCAGCAACAGTGGAAGGAAGAAAGGTCTGTACCGTCCACCTAACTCAAACAGCCACGTTGGCAAGCGCAACGTAACCTCACGGGAGTGGCTTTGTTCATGAAGATGATCTTGCCCATGATCGTCATGACCATGTTTCTGCACGTGGTCATCCTGTTTGTGGTCATGACCGTGCGGACGATCATGCGCGTGATCGTGCTCGTCGTGATCATGGCCATGATCACGGTCATGTCCGTGTGCTTTGCGTTCGCTTCTGTGGCCACGCTCAGGCTTAGGAGCTGGTTTGCGCTTCCCTTGTTTCTCCCTTAGAGCATCGCCTGCAATGTCTTGGTGCCCCTCATGCATCAGATGTGCCTCCTCTCGCTAACCCTACCTCCCAAACATCCCCCGGGGAGGGTTATCTCGCGACAATTGTAGCAACATTCTTTCCCCACGTCAAGACACGGGACATTTCGGTCCCCCTGTGGCCGACCTTGACCGCATCGCGCTCGGGTTTGCAGATATTAAAGCGTCAAAGCACCGATCACGCCGCGTATGGCAGAGGAGATGTTCCGGGCGAAGGTGTGTCCGTCCACGCTAGATAGGGGCATGACACCTAAGAGGGCGTTAGTGACAAAGGCCTCGTCGGCGGTAAAGATGTGCGCGGGAGTGAGAGTAGCCTCTTGTACGGGGATGCCGGCTAGGACACAGGCGCGCAGTACTTCCGCACGCATAATGCCGGGCAGGGCACCGTCTGTTAAGCGGGGAGTCAGCACTTCGCCGCCACGGACTATAAACAAGTTTGTAACCGCTCCTTCCGCGACGTTTCCTGCGGTGTTTAGCAGGATAGCTTCATCTGCTTGGCGCGAGCGTGCCTCTTGTTTGGCGAGGACGCTGTCCATGAAACTCGTAGTCTTGTGGCCGCAAAGCGGGGAGTGTTCATTGCGGCGGGTGGAGCGGGAGATAACGGCTACAAACCCCCGCTCGTATTGCTCGGCAGGGTAGGGTTCGCCACGGCGCACCGCGATGTAGGTGTTTAGGGCGCTGTACGGCGACACCAGCAGCCCGTCGCTCATACGGGGGGAAACGGTCAGCCTAAGCGCGCCTACATCCAGAGAATTGGCTTTAACCACCAACAGCACGGCCTCGACAAGCAAAGCTGCGCTTAGCGCGCCGTAACCGAGCGCTGCCGCAGAAGACAGCAGGCGGGCGATATGCTGCTCGAGCAGCCGCGGCTGGCCGTCGCGCACTAGAATTGTTTCAAACAGGCCATCGCCCAGCAGGTACGACCGATCTGACGCTGCGATATGCGCTTCTTCGGCTGTTACCAGAGTGCCGTTTAGATAGCAGTAGTTAGTCATACTTCCCCGCGTACGACTGCACCCCTAAGCTAAGTAGCATGGCTTTGGCCTTGTGCAGTGTTTCCTCATACTCGAGCCTCGGCTCGGAATCGTACACTACCGCGCCCCCTACCTGCAGATGCAAGCGGTCATGTTGGTTGACGAAAGTGCGGATGGCGATGTTTAGGTCCGAGCAGCCGCTAAAGCCGATGTAGCCAATGGCTCCGGTATAGATGCCGCGGCGCACCGGTTCTAACTCCTCTATGATTTCCATGGCGCGGATTTTCGGCGCGCCGGTGATGGAACCGCCTGGGAATGTAGCTTTCAAAAGATCTACAATGTCCTTGTTAGGAGCAAGCTCGCCGCGCACCGTCGAGACGAGGTGAAACACTTGCGCGTATTTTTCCAGCACTATTAGCTCCGGCACATGCACTGAGCCATAAGCACAAACCCGCCCTAGGTCGTTACGCATAAGGTCGATAATCATGACGAGTTCGGCGCGGTCTTTGACACTGGCGAGGAGCTCACTAGCATTTGCCTCATCTTCTGCGGGGGTGCGCCCGCGTGGACGCGTCCCCTTGATGGGACGCGTTTCTACTTGACGCCCACGTAGAGTGAGAAAACGCTCCGGCGAAGAACTTAGCACGTGCAGCCCCTCCCCACAGTCTAGGTAGGCGGCGAAGGGCGCGGGGTTAGCCCGACGCAGCCTGCGGTACAGCGCAAAAGGCGGTAATCGCAGTGGCGCACTCAAGCGCTGCGTCATGTTTACTTGGTAGACGTCGCCCTGCACTATATATTCCTTGATGGCGTCAACGGCACGCGAATACGATTCACAACCGAAGTGGGCCTCTATTTCATGCGGGCCCAGATTCGGGCCTGCCCACGGGTCACCGGTAAGTGGGCGTGCTGCGCAAATTCGCTCCCGGAAGCGCGCGAGCTCGCTCTCTGACTGCGCAACTACGTATGCCTTGTTCTCTACGTGATCTACCGCCAAGACAGTTCTATAGAAAGACAAATAGATGTCTGGGGTGGAAAGGTCATCTTGCGCTAGGCGCGGCAGCGTCTCTACCATGCGCCCGAAATCATAGGAAAAGAAGCCCACAGCCCCTCCGGTAAAAGGAATGGGAAGTTCTGTGGGCGGCAAGGCGTAACGCTTGAATAAAGACCTTAGTTCGGCAAGTGGATTAGCGGTTTTCACCACCACCTCGCCCTGTTCCTCGTATTGCACCTTTCTCCCCCAGGACTTAAATGTGAGGAAAGGCGAGCTCCCCATAAACGACCATCTGCCCAATGTGCGGCTTACGAGGCTACTGTCGAGCCAGAAAGGGTATGGGTCCTGGTGCAGGCAGGCGAAAACGTCTTCCAAGGTGCCGTTAAGCGCAACTTCCTCTACGAGGAGCCTCATTTCGCTACCACCTCGCTCGCAATGTCATAGCGGAGAAAGTTTGCGAGGAGGGTCTTGCCGTGTTCAGTCAGAATGGCCTCGGGATGAAACTGCACACCCTCAAGGCAGGGGATGTCGCGATGGCGCAGCCCCATAATCTCGCCGTCGGCAGTCTCGGCGGTCACCTCGAGGCACTCCGGCAGGCTCGCGCGCTGAACAAGGAGCGAGTGGTAACGTGTGGCCGAGAAAGGCGAGGGCAACCCCGCAAAGACGCCGCTTTGCATGTGGAAAACGTCCGAGTTCTTGCCGTGGACAGGGACGCTCGCCCTGACTACCTGCCCGCCAAAGGCTTGGCCTAGGCACTGATGCCCCAGACAAATGCCAAGTATTGGGGTGCGACCGGCAAAACGGCGAATCACCTCCAGTGAAACGCCGGCCTCATGCGGGGTGCAGGGGCCGGGGGAGATGACGAGATGGCTGGGATTAAGGGCGGATATCTCGTCACAAGTGATGCTTCGGTTGCGAAACACGCGGATATCCGCACCGAGTTCGCCGAAGTACTGCACGAGATTGTATGTAAAGGAGTCGTAGTTGTCGATCATCAAGAGCATGGCTACACCTGCTTGCGTTGTAGAAGTTGTTGATATAGCTCGCGCACGGTGTTACCCGCTGGCGGCACTAAAACTCCGGGGGCAATTTGGGCGAGCGGGGCGAGGACAAATTCTCGTTCGTGCATGCGCGGGTGTGGGATGACGAGGTCTGCTTCCGCCATGCAGATGTCCGCATAGAGGAGTATGTCGATGTCGAGTGTGCGCGGACCGAAGCGAACGGTGCGGACACGCCCAGCCGCCTGCTCAATCTGTTGTACAGCGTTTAGCAGAGCGTAGGGACTCAGGGTTGTCTCTATCTCCACGGCGGTGTTCAGGAACCTGCCTTGTGCCGCGTACCCCACAGGCTCAGTTTCGAGTATGTCCGCCACTCTCAGCACCGTAATCCCCGCGGTGCGCGCGAGGGACTTGACGGCTAGACTTAGTGCTTGTTCTCTGTCCCCTAGATTGCTGCCTAGGCTAAGGTAAGCGCGCGCCCCAGAACAAAGGGGACGGTTCTTTTTGTTTATCCCTTTTGTCTCTCTAGTGCGTTCGATTTGTACTGCGGCGTAGTCCATCTGTACAGCCACAGGCGGGTGTAGTTTTTTGACCGTGACTAGCACTGAAACTGCGGCCATGTCGAGAACCTTAGCCGCGATTTTTTCCGCAACGGTCTCAAGCAGTTTACACGGCGGGCCCTCCACGATGCCTTTAACGGCCGCGCAAACAGCGGCGTAATTAAGCGCGAGAGTTAAGTCGTCCACCTCGGCCGCGGTGCGCGTATCGCACACTATCTCCAGCGAAACGCAAAAGCGCTGCCCGAGCACTGTCTCCTCAGGCAAAGCGCCGTGATAACCGTAGAACAACATGTTGGCGAGCAACAGCTTATCTTGCATTTTCAAGTCCTCCTGCCACCAAAGCATCTGTCATGCGCGCTACCCGCTTCATGGCCCGGACATCGTGGACGCGCACGATCCTAGCCCCCTGCGCGATGCTGTACGCTACCGTGGCGGCCGTCCCTTCTAGGCGCTCATCAACGGGCAGCCCCAATACATGGCCAATCATGGATTTGCGCGAGGTGCCGACGAGCAAGGGAAACCCGAGGTCGACAATCTCACGCAAGCGCTGCATCAGGGCGAGATTTTGCTGCCATGTCTTGCCAAACCCAATGCCCGGGTCAAGGATGATGTTCTCCTTGCGCACCCCGGCCCTTATGGCCTGCTCGGCATAAGCCCGAAGGTCGCTCTTAATCTCCCCTATTAGGTCATGATACACAGGTTGCTCCCGGTTGTGCATCAGACAGATCGGAACATTAGCTGCGGCGGCGAGGGCAAGCATCTCGCGGTCTTTCTGCCCTCCCCACACGTCGTTAAGCATGCCGGCACCTTCCGCTAATGCCATGCGCGCAACCTCAGCCTTATAGGTATCCACAGAGACAGGCGTGGCGGTCGCGCGGCATACGGCCCTTACTACGGGGATAACCCGCATAGCTTCGGCCTCTGCGGAGACTGGTCTGGCGCCGGGGCGCGTAGACTCACCGCCTATGTCGATGATGTCGGCGCCTTCCTCTACCATTTCCAGCGCGCGCTCTACGGCGCAGGCGGGGTCTAGATATGCTCCTCCGTCAGAGAAGGAGTCGGGGGTAACGTTGAGTATGCCCATGATCAAGGTGGCCATTACTTCACACCCTTAATGAGCGACAGCGCTTCCGTGCGCGTGATGTGGTTAGTGCGAAAGATACCCCGCACAGCGGAAGTAACTGTAGTGGAACCGGGTTTCCTGACACCCCGGATAGTCATACACAGATGCTCGGCCTCAATTACAACTAGTGTGCCTTTGGCCTCTAGTTTGTGCATGATGGTGTCGGCGATTTGTGTCGTTAAGCGCTCCTGCAACTGCGGCCTGCGCGACAGGGTCTCTACCACTCGCGCTAGCTTGCTAAGGCCGGAAATCTTCTTGGGGTGAGGAATATAGGCTACGTGTGCCTTGCCAAAAAACGGGAGCAGATGGTGCTCACACATCGAATAGAGGCTGATGTCCTTTACTAACACCATCTCGTCATGGCGTTCAGTATAGAAGCACTTGTCGAGGTGCGCTCCGGGGTCGGCATGCAGCCCAGAAAACACCTCTTCATACATCTTAGCCACACGCATGGGCGTCTCAAGCAGTCCCTCGCGGTCCGGGTTCTCCCCCACCGCTTCTAGGATCATGCGCACAGCTATCTGAATCTTAGCGTGGTCAATCATGCCGCGGCTATTGTATGGTCAGCTTAGCAGCGAGATTCTTTAGCTCTTCAATTGAGGCGGCGATTTCCTGCACTGCCGCTACCACCTCGTCTAAGGACTCGGATTGCTGCTTGGTGACATTGTCGATTAGTTTTGCGTCGCGCATAATCTCGTCGCTCGAGCTGCGAATGCCCTTAACGATGTCCTCAATCTTAGTGACGGATTGCGAACTGCTCTTGGCGAGCTTGCGTATCTCGGCAGCCACTACGCCAAACCCGCGTCCCTGCTCCCCGGCCCGCGCCGCCTCGATAGCTGCGTTGAGGCCAAGTAAATTCGACTGATCCGCTACGGACTTAATGAACTGCAGGATGGTGTCTGTTTCGCCTATGTTTGACGCTGACTCCTCAGTGAGTCCATGCAAGCGCTGACCTATGCCGTTAAGCTCAGCCGCTACCCCCGCTATCTTCTCCGTGGTGGCCGTGATGTGCTGCATGCCGTTCCAGAGCTCGCCGGTCACGCGCGCGAGCGACTCTTGCCGCTCCACATTCTCCATAAAAGAGACAGCGCCTATGATTTCGTCGCCTTCAAAGAGTGGGATCGCAATCCCCACATAGGGGAATCCGAAAAGCTCCGGCCCTACGCGTGCAGCCTTGCGTCCCCCTTCCCGCATGCTTAAGTCCACTAGTGTCCCCTTCTTGAACTCCTGTCCGGGCGCGACCTTGTGGTCAAGGTTCTTGCCCTTCTCGTAGTGCACATAGCGGTCGCGGTCAACGATAGCGACTGCAATGTCCGACGCGAGCAGGTGCTTAATGTGTGGAGCAACGGCGACAAACGCTTCCAAGATGTTCATTAGAATTCCTCACTTCATGTATTTTTGCAGGCGTCAAACCAATGTTACAAGCCAGTTCCAGGCAATGGCCAAGGCGGCAAAGATGTCGGTGTTAAGCTCTAGCCAATACGCGGCAAGCCCGATGAGCGCGGCAGGGATAGTGGTAGTTACCACTGCCGTCCAAGCTGAGCGGCGATCGAGGGCAATAAGCGGTAGTATGGCGTCACCGTCTTGAGAAATAGCGTTTGCCACCAAGGCCGCAAAAGGTACATGCCCCTGCATAAACAAAGTGACAAAAATGATTTGCGGCCCGCATCCCGGAATCATGCCTACGAGCGCACCGATGAGCACTGCGGCAATACCTGCGGTTCTGAGCACCGACTCAATCATTAGTTCGCCTTGAGCATAGTCACCGCGACCGAGCCCGAGCACGGCCAACTCATACACCAAGAGGCCCACAAACACCCAGGTGATTACAAACGCGGTCTCCTGTGCGTTATGGATAAGCGTCTCCCGCCAGGATGTGACTTTCTGCTCCGTTTCCTCGTGCGTGTCGCTAGTCAACAGCTTTCTGCCCAGCAGCATCCACGCGATGGACAACACCGTGCCCGACACGCCCACAACCAGCCCGAGATTAGGTATGGCCAAGGCGTTGATGTCCACTTGAGCTAGACCGAGCACGCCAAGTACTAGGCCTACGCCCAGCAACAGCCAGTACCACTGGTAACCGTGGTGAGTGATGCGATAGGCCAAAGTATCTGTAGCCTGATGCCCGCGTGCGTCGTGGTGCAGGACTAAGTCGATCTCGTCACCGTCTGTATGCCCGATGTGCGGTACGCGTACGGTGTGGTGAGCTTTGCTGTGCCGCTTCTTAAGCTCACTTTTGCTGCGCCTGTTCCTCTCATAGGCCTCGCGCAACCTAACGCCTATCTTCGTGCTGTCGATGACGTACCCTGTGATTATCCCCACCAGTACTGCAATGGCACTGACGACTATGTAATGGCTTGGGATACCTGCGATCATCACAAACGAAGAATCGCCGGTGGTCGCAATCAGCGCGGCTACTACGGCACCAAACGTGACCGAGCCGCGGATGAAGAGCGGCATCAGAAATATTGTACCTCCACACCCCGGTGTAACTCCAAGCAACGCCCCAAACACCGGCTGCCACCGCTTAGACTTAGTGATAGCTGATACAAAGCGGCCTGACATTCTGTAGTTGAGATACCCAAACAACAGGAGCACTGCCCCTACAAACACGCCAATATCAACAAATGCGCCGGCGGCACTCGCGAGAATCAACTCCAGAATCTTCTCCAGCATCAAAACCCTCCTCTTATATAGGGCTGCCTGCTCTGCAGCTAACCTTCACCTAACATTCGCCACTATCGGCCCAAGTCCTGCCTACCTGCCGGCTATCTTGACACTGGGGGAGTGAAACTGTACATTGAGAAATAACGAGGAAACAACAAGGAGAGTGCCCGCGGTGACCAACGCTAAACCCGTAAGAGTACGCATTGCCCCTAGTCCCACCGGCGATGCTCACGTAGGAACCGGGCGGACTGCCCTGTACGATTTTCTGTTCGTCAGGCAAACCGGCGGGACTTTTATAATGCGCATTGACGATACCGACCTAGCTAGGAACGCCGCACACGCAGAGGCTGGTGTCTACCAAGGGTTACATTGGCTGGGCTTAGACTGGACTGAGGGCCCCGACAAAGGGGGGCCGCATATGCCTTATCGGCAAAGCGAAAGACTGGCACTTTATCGGCAGTATGCCGAGCAGCTGTTGACAGGGGGCCATGCCTATTACTGCTTTTGTAGTGCCGAAGAGCTTGAGGCTGAGCGGGCAGCGCAAACGGCGGTCAAGGAGGACCCCCGCTACAGCGGCAAGTGTCGCCTGCTGCCAGCCGGTGAGCAGGATGCGCTGCGCTCTTTAGGGCGAATACCTACCATCAGGCTCAAGGTCAAAGGCGGCGTAGTAGGCTTTAATGACTTGGTGCGCGGATGGATTGAGACTGACACATCGCTGATGGGCGACTTTATTATCCTGAAGTCAAACGGCATACCCGTCTACAATTATGCCACCGTCATCGACGACTACCTGATGGAGATTACTCATGTGACGCGGGCGGCAGAACATATCGTGAACACTTTTCCTCAACTACTTATCTATGAGGCACTAGGGTGGGAAGCACCATATTTCGCCCATTTTAGCACTATGCTCAATGAGGACAAGAGCAAGCTAAGCAAGCGCAAAGGCGCAACCTTTATTGGGCAGTACGCCGAAATGGGGTACCTGCCGGAGGCGATGGTGAACTTCCTAGCCTTCCTCGGTTGGAGCCCGGGCGACAGCGATGAGGAAATGTATACACTAGACGAACTGGTGGAGAAGTTCTCCTTTGCCAGATGCACGGCTAGCAACGCCATCTTTGACGTAAAGAAACTTGACTGGCTTAACGCCAAGTGGATACGCAGGCTCGCCCCGGCAGACCTCGCACAACGCATCTTGCCTTTCTTGCGTAAAGCGGGGTTAGTTGACACCGCAGTCGACATGGCTTGGCTCACGCGCCTGACGCTCCTTATTCAAGAGCGCATGGTGCGTCTTGATGAAGCCCCCGGTGTGGCTGCGATTTTCTTCCGCGAGCCCACACCCGCTGTGGAGGAAGTGCGAGCTGTGGTTGGCGAAACCGATGGGCAGGCCGTGCTCGCTGCGGTGGCGTCAGCATTAGAGAAGGTCAACTGGACTGAAGCAGATATTGAAAGCGCACTGCGTAACCTGCAAGCTGAATTAGGCCTCAGCACTAAGGTCTTCTTTATGACCCTGCGGTTAGCCACCACCGGCAGCAAAGTCTCCCCTCCCCTGTTTGCGAGCATCGAGGTTATCGGGCGCGAGCGGGTGTTACAGCGAATTAGGACTTTGATGGAGAGTGTCGCAGAGGGACGGAGGAGCGCGACATGAGGAGGTCAACATAGTGCGCGTATTATTGCTCACCGGTTTCGAGCCTTTCGGCGGTGAGAAGGTTAACCCCTCACTTGTCGCGGCGCAGCAGCTCGATGGCTATAGGACAGGCGACATTGTCGTCAAGTCTCTAGCGATCCCCGTGTCTTGGGAACAGGTCCCGTTGCTCCTCGAACAGGCCCTAGGAGACCATTCTCCTTCTTTCGTCATCTCCGTCGGTCAGGCAGGTAACCGCGCCAAGATGGCCGTCGAACGGATTGGCGTCAACATCTGCTTTGGCAATGACAATTACGATGTGTCACGTGGGGGTGAGCGCATCGTGGACGAGGCTTCCGACGCCTACTTCTCCTCGTTGCCTGTCGGCGATATCGCAGATGCCATCAACGGAGTCGGTGTCCCCGCTTATGTCTCAGACAGCGCCGGCACTTATCTCTGTAACTATACGCTCTTCCTACTTGAACATCTTATCCGCCAAAGGGGGCTTCCCATCGCCGCGGGCTTCATTCACATCCCTTACTTGCCTGAACAGACTACGGACAAGCCGCAGCACCTTACGCCCAGCATGTCATTAGATACTGTCGTTACCGGGCTCCGTGCGGCAATCGACTGCTTGATGTCGCACTCCTCCGTCCCTCTGCGACACTCCTCCGTCCCTCTGCGACACTCTCCTGACGAAAGGGGGAGCGACTATTAAGCGAAGTTTGGTGGCGCTGCTGTTAGGGATGTGGTTACTGGCCGCAGGTGCAGGTGTGGCGCAAGCGACGCCTAATTTAGACTTCTTCGGGCTATTTAATACCCATGGGGCAGTAATGCTGGTAGTTGACTCCGAAACTGGAGTCATTGCTTTCGCCAACAGGGCGGCTCATGCCTACTACGGTTTTCCGGGGACGGAACTTGTGGGCATGAACATTGACCAGATTAACACGCTGTCCCCCGAGGAAGTGGCTAAAGAGCGTCAGGCCGCCGCACGCGAAGAGAGGAACTTCTTCGTCTTCCGCCACAGGCTGCATTCAGGGGACATTCGCACCGTGGAAGTGCGTTCGTACCCTATTTTGTTGCAGGGAGAAACCTACCTCTACTCCATTGTCACCGACATCTCCGACAAGCTAGCGCTAGAGACCGCCAGCACCAGAAACACGCGCCTGACCATCGGCATGCTGTGGTTCGTTATGTTAGTGCTCGGGATAACAGGCGTCATCCTGCTAAAGAGCGCTAGGCGCGAGGCTTTTCACCGCAAGCTCTTTGAGGACAGTGAAAGAAAGTATCGCGGCATGCTCTCTAACGTGCCCGGCATGGTATACCG
>CAYGHR010000035.1:0-14136 GCA_964349715.1 uncultured Peptococcaceae bacterium | reverse complement strand
GTCGGGACAGTCTCTATCCTGCTCGCGTGGGAGCTTGTGGCGGTTAGGACCCTCCGCATTCTGCCCGGGCTACGCGAGGTGGGGATAAGTCTGCTCCTACTTGCGGAAACCGGCGAGTTGTGGCGGCAATTGGGAATTTCCCTGCAGCGGTCATTGACGGGACTAACTGTCGGTGCTGCGCTCGGGTTCTTTACCGGCGCAGCCGCCGGTTTTTCTGCGCCAATATATTACTTGCTGAAGCCTCTGGTCGGAGCCTTGTTAAGTGCGCCGGCCGTGGTGCTGGTGATGTTGTCCATGGTGTGGTTTGGCATCGGCTCGTTTACGGCTACCTTTGTGACGGCTGTGTTTACTGTCCCCATCATGTATGTCAGCGTGGTAGAGGGGATGGCCATGGTCGACCGTGACCTCTTGGAGATGGCGTCCGTCTACAGGATTTCAAGGTGGAGCGTATGGTGGAACATCTACCTGCCTGCACTGGCCACCGCCATTTTGACGGGACTCGCCTTTGCTGCAGGCACGGCCTTTCGCAAGACCGTAATGGCAGAGCTCTTAGGCAGCAATGACGGCATAGGGTATGCCATGGCCATGACGCGCTTTAGCCTGGACGCTGCGCGGTTTTTTGCTTGGGTCGCAGTGTGCCTGGCAGTAGCTGTAGCCGTAGAGATTTCTTTTGTACGACCGATAGCGCGGCGCATGAACAGGTGGCGTCAACCCAGTGGTGCCGCAGGTGTCGCCTATGAATAAGTATGGCGAAAAAAGCGCTCTTCTCCCCCTGGCATGGATACTCACCGGCACAGTGGCCTTTGCTCTGGCGTGGCAACTGGCGTCGCGTCAATGGGGACCGCTGTTAGTGCCTAGCCTCGCCGAGACGGCAGAGTCTGTCCTGCGTTTGTTGCGGTTGCCTGTGGGCTTGGACGCTTTTCAACATACTTTAGGGCGCGTCGTAGTAGCCCTACTACTGCAAGCCGCCATAGGCATCGCGTTGGGGATGGCAGCGGGGTTCTACCCTTGGCTTGAAGAACTCCTTAGCCCGGCGATAGGCATTCTGATGTCAGTGCCCCCTGTGGCTGTGGCGCTGACGGTCATCTTTGTGTTTGGTGCCGGTGAGCGACAGGTTGTGACGACAGCGGTAGCCTTAGGACTACCGCTGCTCTATAATGGCGCGGTTACCGCGGTGAGGTCGCTTGACCGCGATCTCCTCGAGGTGTTGCGGGTTTTTCGGGTGTCGCGCCGCGCGCAGCTCTGGGCTATGTATGTGCCGGCGACACTTTTTGCACTGCTGCCGAGCATCTTACTGGCGGCAGGGTTAACCGTCCGGCTACTGGTTATGGCAGAAGTAATCATAGGTGTTGAACAGGGGATTGGGCAGTCTCTGAGCATGGCGAGGGTACACCTGGCGACGCCGGAGATCTTCGCTTGGATGCTGATGATGGCCGCGACCATGCTGTTGATAGAGGGAGTGTTGCGGTACTTGGTCAAGCGGCATGTTCTGGCGTGGCAGGCGAGGAGGTAGACGCGTGATAAAGTTTAACGGCGTCACTAAGTCTTTTGGCAAACGAGTTATTTTAGACTCCGTTTCCTTTAAGGTAGAGGATAAACAGATTTTAGCTGTATTAGGGCCCTCAGGTGTCGGCAAAACTACGATTCTGAGAATGGCTGCCGGCACGGTCAAGCCCGACGCAGGGCACATCAGCTCGGACAGGCAACGTATTGGCTTTGTATTCCAGGAACCGCGATTGTTGCCGTGGCGAACTGCGCTGGCAAACGTCACCCTTGTCCTAGAGGACAAGGGACTTACACGCGACGAACAGGCAGGCAGGGCCGCTGCCATACTGAAGCGGCTCGGGCTGCAAGGCTTTCTGCAGTATTACCCTGCGCAGCTTAGCGGCGGGATGCGGCAGAGAGTGGCGATTGCGCGCGCCTTTGTTCTTGACCCCGACTTAGCGCTGCTCGATGAGCCTTTTACCGGGCTAGACATCGGACTTAAGGCGTCCTTGCAGGAGATGTTGCTCGAGCTTTTGAACTGGCACCCCTGCGCTATGATTTATGTTACGCATGAGCCGCAAGACGCAGTGCTATTAGCGGATACAGCTATAGTCCTAGACGGTAAGCCAGGCAGGATAGTGGCCACTATGACCTTCGATCGCCCACGTGGGGAGAGAGACCAGTCCTACATCCGGGAGCAGACTCTGGGGTTGACGGCTATACTCACAGCAAAGTAGGTCGCCGGTGGCTGAGGTCACTTCTTTGCGCCACAAGGGTTATTACATGGCCGTTAGCTTCTGCCCGATGGCCCTAAGTCCTTCAATCTTCAGGGCTAGCTCTTGGGTAGCATTAGCTTGTTCCTGAGCAATTAGGTTGCTTTGTTCCACGTTCGCCTGTACTAGGGTTACTGAAGCACGAAAATCCTTAAGGCGGTCATCTATGCTTTTGGCGGAGTTGCTGCTCTCTTCTGCTAGCTTGCGCACCTCCTGTGCTACCACGGAGAACCCCCTCCCGTGGTCCCCGGCGCGAGCTGCCTCAATAGCGGCGTTGAGCCCGAGCAGATGAGTCTGCTTGGCCACCCGCCGGATAACCACCAGAATATCGGCGACACTTGTGACCTCCCGGCTAACTGTCTCGGCAATACTAGATGTTTCCATGCTTGAAGCGGCGACTTCTTCTGAGGATGCAGCGAGTCTCTCAACAAAGGAGGAAGCATGTTCTAGTTCCGTGTACAGTTCCTTTAAGACTTGCTCAAATCGCGCTGCCCTTTCCCTCTCCCGGAGGCGCTCCTGCCGCTGCGCGCGCGCGATTTTTATCGCATCATTGATAGCTCGCTTGATAGCCGTTGTACCGGATTCCAGAAGCTCGGCCTGGCATCCTCGTTCTTGTGCAGCCGTAAACCCACCCTTGTCGCCGACAATTGCATCGACGCCAAGCATCCCCAGCTGTTCTAAAATGTTGGGGATGTCTTGCAGCGCAGCCCATGGACGTATGTAAATGCTTAGTGCTCCAACTGCGAAGTCGGCACCGCCCATCTCCAAAAATCCGCGATGGGCGACGACCCCCACCTTTGTAGCGCCCTGCGTGGCTAGGCGTTGCACCGCCTCTAGCATCTCGTCGATAGTCATGGTCAAGCCGACTATAGGCTTATCGGTGTGGTCCCGCAACAAGTCAACCATGAGTCCTCTGCTGATAAAAACATCCATGTGGGAGTTGGCCTTAACAATCTCCGGCCCCTTGTCAAAACTGACTACTTCGATCGGAAAGGATAGGTTCAGGTCACGCATCACTTGCTCGGCTATCCTAGCCATGCCCGGGGTTAACGCTACAAAGAAGACTGACTCCACCGGCGTACCTCCATTAGTAAATTAATCCATACTGAGAGTAACACGTGCCGTGCAGATTGGCAAGTGGAGTAAGTTTTCCTGGGAAATAGACACAATTCGACAGGAGGTGATCTACCTCCCGCTAGCAGCCTTAATCAAGCGCTCCAAATATACGGACTTAAGCTGCCTGCTGGCTAAAGCCTGCTTAATGGGCGGCATTTTTATTATGGCAGACAGAACAGCCGCCATAGCTCGGTGGCTGCCAAACGCCTGATTGTCAAATATCAAGTCGGCTAGAGACCCTCTTTCAATTGCCATCTGCACAATGCGGTGAACAGAGTTTACAGGGGTTATGACGCGCTGTGCCCTTCTATGGAGCACTAGGGCTTTGTAGGGACAGTTGCGGACGCACACCCCACACCCTAAGCAGAGCTCTTCGTCTATCGTGGCCATACCTCGACCGCCGGGACTTCCGGCACGCTCTTCAAGCGTGATTACTGCAACGGGACAGGCTCTGACACAGCGCCCACATCCGCTGCAGAGGTCGGTTACACGCGGGATGAAGTTAGTGGTATGTACGGGCATCAGCATGCCAAACTTCTTAGCGGCGAGCATGCCCTCACAGCAACAGCTGCAACAGTTGCAGATAAAACTGACGCGCTCGCGCACATTCTCCCCACACTGCACGAGATTGCCGGCGTAAGCCCGCTCAAGCAACATAAGCCCCTCGGAGACATCTGCTCGCCTGGCGTGTCCATGCCGGATTAGTGAGTCGGCAGTGCCGCTAAAGGTCAGACAGATGTTCATCGGCGCGTCGCAGGGTTGCCCTAGGTGCTCCATCTTGTGGCGGCAGTAGCACATGCTGACGCCGATATGCTTGGCGTCGCGGATGTAATGGCTGGCGCGTTCGTAGTCAAGCACATGCACGGCGTCCCGCGAAGTGACTACCGATTCCTGCACAAACACCCGGCCAAGCCGTGTTTCGCTCCCTAGAAAGAGGTCCTTAATGAAATCCTCTTCCACGTTAAGATATTGGTGCAGCAGCTCCGCGAGCAGCTTTTGGTCGATATCCCCCCGCACCCGCATCAACGAAAACTCAAAGAACCCGGCCATAGGCGGCGGGAGAAAATACTGCTTCACACCCTGGTTCTCGCCGTCTAGGAGTATGGCTCGGCCGGCTAGGGTGTCGAGCGTCGCCTGAGCTTCAGCCTCGCTAGTGTGCCATATGGCACTCGCGGTTCTGGCCGTAAAGGGCTTAATCGGAAGTTCCGCCACCAATCGGGCCTCACGTTCGCTAAAGAGGATGCAAAGAATCTTGTATAGGGTCTCAGATGGCGGCGCACCCTGCGGAAAGCGGTTTAGTCTTTCCACTAACTTGCTGTACGCCGCTTTGGTTGACACGTGGGACAAGGTATCGCCTCACTTCACACCCGCACCCCTCACACTCGAGGCGCAACCAAATTCCGAAAACAACTTATTTTCCCTCTTTCCGCATACACTACCCCTGTACTCCGCTGAGCGGAACCTACAAATTCTGTTGGAGGTAGGTGGGGGGATGGCACTCCTCGACAATATCATGCGCCGTTGGACTTTTAAGGCGACCCGAGACCTGCTGGTTAATCGTAATCAGCCTGCCTTAATTGCGTTCAAGGCAGTCTGGGCAGATTTTTTTCACCTGCGTCACAGGCATCAATCGGAGCTCTTTCATTGGGCCCCGGCGCAACTGCCCTTGGCCGGGCCAAGAAGGCCCCTACGAGGAATTCGGCGTTGAAGTAAAGCCGGAGGATACTGTGTGCGATGTAGGCGCCAACATAGGGATGTTCTCTGTGTACGCCGCTTCTAGGGGCGCGCACGTCTACGCCTTTGAGCCCGCGCCAGACGCCCTCAGGTACTTGAACCACGCAGTACAAATTAACAAGGACATTGCGGGTTGCATAGAGGTCGTTCCTGTTGCACTCATGGATCGCAATGGTACAGTGGAGATGGGTAATGCTACTGCTAACATGGGCGGTACTACAGCCGTCCTGTCGAAAGGGAATGGACCTACCCTGCAAGTGCCCTGTCTTACTCTCGACCAATGGGCTGGCGAAGCAGGCCTTAGGCGAGTCGACTTCATTAAGGCGGATATAGAAGGCGCTGAGCGCAATCTCCTCAGAGGAGCTACCGACGTCTTGAAGCGCTTTCGCCCGCACCTCTCGATCTGCACCTATCACCTCAAGGATGACCCCCAGGTGTTGGAGGATATAATCAAAAAAGCAAACCCCAAGTATCAGGTAAAACATGGGCCACATAAGCTCTACGCACGCTAGGAACAGGTCCGGTTCAGGTACCGCAGAAAGTGCGGCAGTGTTTGCCTGACGGTTCGCTAAGATCTGCGTAGTCCGGCTTCTCAACGTAGGGTGTGCTCAGGGCCTGCAGCAAGCGCTTCATCACGCTGAGGTCGCCTCCGACAGCAGCCTCTAACGCCTCCTCTACGCGGTGATTGCGGGGGATAAAGGCAGGGTTGACTTCGCGCATTAGTTGTTCCGCAGTAGCCAGGCCTCCGGGCTGCCTTTGCTGCCTGTTCTGCCAGCGCTGCAGCCAGCCCGGGAACTCCGCCTGTTGTGTCAGGGCTAAGTGGCTAAATCGGCCGTTAGTAAGGGCACGAAATGAGTTTGTGAAGTCCGAAGCCGAGCTGTGCATCAGGGCTAAGAGCCGTTCAATCAGTATGGCGTCCTCGGGCTCTTCATTGACTAGCCCGAGTTTCTTGCGCATGGCCGCCAGCCACTGCGTGCGGAACAGGTCTGCCCCGGCGGATAACTCTGCCTGCGCAAGCTCGACTGCCCGCGCTCTGTCGCTGTGCAGTAACGAAAGCGCGGCCTCGGCAAAGCGCGCTAGGTTCCATAGCGCAATGTTCGGTTGGTTGCCGTAAGCATAGCGCCCGTGCTGGTCAATGGAACTAAACACAGTCGCGGGGTCGTAAGCGTCCATAAAGGCGCAGGGGCCGTAGTCTATGGTCTCGCCACTGATGGCAGTATTATCGGTGTTCATTACTCCATGCACAAAACCGACGGCCTGCCACCGCGCCAGGAGGGCGGCCTGGCGCGCGATTACCGCGCGCAAAAGGAGCAGGTAGCGGTCTTCACTGTCGGCTAATTCGGGGTAATGCCTGCGAATAGCGTAGTCGGCTAGCGCCGCTAGGTCTGCTCGGTGGCCAAACTGCGCCGCAAACTGAAAGGTGCCCACGCGCAAGTGGCTGTCTGCGACGCGAACCAGAATAGCCCCGGTGAGCGGAGTCTCCCGCCGAACGGTTTCCCCTGTTTGCACCACCGCTAGGCTGCGCGACGTCGGTATGCCGAGCGCATGCATGGCCTCGCTGATAATGTATTCCCGCAGCATGGGGGCTAGCGCAGCCCTGCCGTCCCCACGGCGCGAATAGGGGGTAGGGCCTGCGCCTTTAAGTTGAATGTCAAAACGCCTCCCTGCGGGAGTGATCTGCTCCCCTAAGAGAATTGCCCGGCCGTCGCCTAGCATCGTGAAGTGGCCGTACTGGTGACCGGCATAGGCCTGCGCTATAGGTTTAGCACCGCTCGGAAGCCGATTGCCCGACAGCAAGGCTGCGCCCTCCGAGCCGCGCAGAGCATCAATGTCAAGCCCGAGGTGCGCGGCCAAAGGCTCATTTAGGACTACCACCTCCGGCGAGCGCACTGGGGAGGGGAGTTGGTGCGAGAAGAACAACTGCGGTAGCGTGCTGTAACTATGTTCTAACTTCCAGCCCTTCACCTCATCTACCCCCTGTTTTGATCTGTCCTCACTATCATGTTACCACAGATAACCTGCTATACTCCTTCTACTTCGCGCTTTGCCCTGCACCGCTCTTTTGCTTGAAGCCGCATCCCTGCTCTGTTAACATGCATGGTAGGAGAAACAAGCATCAGCATGCAGTAGGAGGGAGCCCCATGATGGAGATAAGGCCGGCTAGGGCGGAAGATAAAGAAGCGGTGCTGGCATTTTGTCAGCAGACATTTACCTGGGGGGACTATATCCACTACGTCTACGATGAATGGCTGGTCGATGCCGAGGGCGATATGACGGTGGTTGCAGTTGACGGCGTGCCTGTGGCCCTCGCCCGCGTGCGCTATCTCAGTCCCACTGAGGCTTGGTTTGAGGGCCTGCGGGTAAACCCAGCCTACCGACGGCACGGCTTGGCCACGGCCGTAGCTGAGTACAACCGCGAGCGCGCCCTAGCCCGAGGCATCAGGGTTGGACGAGCCTTTATCTCAGCGACCAATGTCGCCTCGCAGACTCTAAGTTCCCGCATGG
Organism: uncultured Peptococcaceae bacterium; assembly: GCA_964349715.1. GTDB lineage: Bacteria > Bacillota > UBA994 > UBA994 > UBA994 > UBA994. Next base: position 6,523 of record CAYGHR010000035.1, on the reverse strand, counting down.
GCTTTGTGCATGTGGCACAATACCGGGGCTGGGACCTAAAACTCCCCCTAGAGCGACCCATTACACCCTACGCGGTAAAGCAGGCGACCGACACCGACATGCCCGATATCCTCCCCTTTATGGAGGACTACCGCCACGCTCTCATTAGCTGGCATTGGCATGCGCAGCAGGTTTCCGAGCACGCGCTCCGGCGCGCTATGGCGGATAAGTCTCTGTGGGTGGCTAGGCTTGACGGAGAAGTCACTTGCGTTGGCACAGTTACCTTTTGGGACGACGACAAAGAAATGGAAATAGTCGGGCTCTTTAGCGGCAAAGTGATTCACGCCGAAGCCTTAGTGCAGCATATGATTAATGAGCACTTAGCCGGGCATATAAACAAGCTCCGCCTTTACCAACACCGGGAGCAACCTTCGCTCGACCTAGTGCGGCTAGGCTTCGAGCCTAGCACCGATGCCGAGAGCGGCATTTGGGAGCTCAAACTGACCTAGACTAGGGTCTAGGACCAACCGGGGGGAATCCCTGTTGCATGAGTACACGGTTGTGTGTATAATAATGCACATTCGATACACTAGGAGGGAAGGCCATGAATTCGCAATACTACATTGACTTAGCGGAGCGCTTCGGGGCGCACAACTATCATCCTCTGCCGGTGGTTATAGCCGAGGCCGAGGGGGTGTTGGTCAAGGACCCTGAAGGCAAGGTCTATTACGATTTCCTGTCGGCGTATTCTGCGGTTAACCAAGGACACAGGCATCCCAAGCTGCTGCAAGCGATTTCTTCCCAGCTAGACCGCTGCACCCTTACGTCCCGGGCCTTTTACAACGACATGATGGGTCCATTCTTAGAAAAGCTTTGCCGCTACACCGGCTATGAAACAGCGCTGCCGATGAACACCGGTGCCGAGGCGATAGAGACCGCGCTGAAGCTGGCCCGTCGCTGGGGCGTCGTCAAGAAGGGCATAGCAGATGGGCAGCAGGAGATCATCGTCGCTGAGAACAATTTCCATGGCCGTACTATCACGATAGTGTCGTTCTCTACTGATCCGATTTCCCGCAGCAACTACGGCCCATATACGCCGGGGTTTAAGATTGTGCCCTACGACGATGTACAGGCGATTGCCGATGCGATTACCCCGCACACTTGCGCTGTGCTTTTAGAGCCAATTCAGGGAGAGGCCGGAGTTTACGTTCCCTCACCCGGATACCTGCGCGCAGTCCATGAGCTTTGCGAGGCAGAAAACATCCTGTTTATTGCCGATGAGATACAAACAGGTTTCTGTCGCACGGGTCGCAAGTTCGCCTGTGACCATGAGGGCGTCAAGCCGCATGTCATGGCTCTGGGCAAGGCCTTAGGTGGCGGCGTCATACCCGTTTCTGCGGTAGTGGCCGACAGGGCCGTTATGGAGGTATTCACGCCCGGTTCGCACGGATCGACTTTTGGCGGGTATCCGTTAGCTATGGCCGTCGGGACCGCGGCGCTCGATATCCTCGAGGACGAGCGGTTAGACGAGAACGCGGAGCGGCTCGGAGCAATCTTTCGCGAATATGTCGCCGCCATTCCTTGCCCCAAGATGGAAACAGTGCGTGGCAAGGGGCTCTTAAACGCGGTGGTTTTCGAAGAGGGTTTTGCAGCTTGGGACGTTTGTGTGGCGCTAAAAGAAGCAGGTCTGCTCGCTAAGCAGACCCACGGCAACATCATTCGCTTCGCGCCGCCGCTCATCATTACGGAAGATCAACTGCGGGACGGGTTGGGTATCATAGAGAGGGTGTTTAAGAAAATCGTTTAGGTCGCACGCTTCACTAGGGCGGTCGTGCTAGATTAGCTCTCCGCGCGACACGGGGATGACGCGGCCGCCGACCCGTATTTCGATCGACCCCCCGCGCGCCTCGGCCGCGAGGCGCAACAGCGACGGACGCCCTATTTCGTAGCCTTGCTCCACATTTGCAGTGAGCCTTTGGTCGCCGCGGTAGCGGTGTTTGACGAGATAGCCTGCCAGGCAGCCGTTAGCGCTGCCGGTGGCGGGGTCCTCGGGGATGCCAAGATAATCTGTAAAGACGCGCGCGTTAAAGTCATTGCCCGCTTCGTATGCTTCCGGGGCGAAGACGAGGATGTTCTTAGCGGTGTAGGGGGCTACGAAACGCAAGAGGTCGGCAGTAGCAGGCGCAGCGCGGCGCACGGCGTCTAGTGTGCGCAGGGGCACGATAAAGAAGGGTAGGCCGGTGGACACCTCCTGCGGGGGGAAGCGTGGGTCTAAGTCCGCAGGGGAAAGGCAGAGCACCGCGGCCATGTCGGCATGAGGTACCGTTTCGCCAAAGATTGGCTCTATCTGACGCATCCACAAGATGTCGGGCTCGCCGTCGCGGTAGGTAAAGGCGACGGGTATGGGCCCGACTTTGAGGTTAAGCTGCACCGCGGGTACCTGATGCTGCAGAATCTCCTGCTGGATTACAAAGGCCGTGCCTAGGGTGGGGTGCCCGGCAAAAGGGACTTCTTCGGCGGGGGTAAAAATCCTGACGTTAAAGCCTCCGCGCTCGGGTTCTTCGCGTATAATAAAGGTGGTTTCGCTGTAGTTCATCTCTTTGGCAATGAGCTGCATATCGCTGTCACTAAGTCCGGCCGAGTCGCGCACCACCGCCAGCTGGTTACCGGCGTACTTCTTTTCGGCAAAGACATCTACGGTGTAAAATCGTCTTGGCACGGCTATACCCCTTTCGGTTGCGTAGTAATCCCAAGATAGTCCCAGTCTCAGGTAATGTCAATAGTGAGTCAAACACACAAGGGAGGTCTGTCAGTTGAGCAAAGCAGCAGAAAAGTTCTTAAGGTATGTGCGGGTTGACACCGCCTCGGATGCCAATTCCCCGACGCAGCCGAGTACTTATCGACAGGTGGAGTTTGGCACAGTTTTAGCCGCTGAGATGCGGGCGATGGGGCTTACGGATGCGCATCTCGACGAGCACGGGTATGTTTATGCCACGCTGCCCGGCAATGTCGAGGGAGTTCCTGTGATTGGCCTAATTGCCCACATGGATGTCGTGGCCGATGTTCAGTCAGCTGATGTCAAGCCGCAAGTCGTCGCGAACTACGACGGCGGCGACATCGTGCTAAATGCGGAAAAGAGCCTCGTTATGTCGCCTAAGGATTACCCGGAGCTCTTAAACTACTGTGGGCAAGACATTATTACCACTGACGGCACCACTTTGCTCGGTGCAGACAATAAGGCTGGCATCGCCGAGATTCTGGCGGCAGCAGAGCATCTGCTCTCGCACCCGGAAACTAAGCGCGGAACGCTGCGCATTGCCTTCACCCCCGATGAAGAAATCGCACGGGGCACGGCCAAGTTTGATGTCGCGAAGTTTGGCGCGGACTTCGCCTACACCCTCGACGGAGGCGCAGTCGGCGGCATTGAGTTCGAGACCTTTAACGCCGCCTCGGCCAAAGTAACTGTAAAGGGCCGCAACATCCATCCGGGTGCAGCCAAGAACAAGATGCGCAATGCCATTTTGATGGCGATGGAGTTTAACGCCATGCTGCCCGCGGCGGAGAGGCCTGTGCACACCGAAAACTACGAGGGGTTCTATCATCTGAACGAAGTAAAGGGTACACCGGAGCAGGCCGAACTCAAGTACATTGTGCGCGACCACTCACGTCCTCTGTTCGAAGCGCGCAAGGCGCGCCTAGTCGCGATAGGGGAGTACCTGAACGGGGTCTATGGTGAGGGGAGTTTCCAAGTTGGCCTCGCAGACTCCTATTACAACATGGAAGAGAAGATTCGGGAACACATGCATATCGTGGACTTGGCAAAGGCAGCGATGCGGGAGCTTGGCATCGAGCCTGTGACAACACCCGTGCGTGGCGGCACAGATGGCGCGCGCCTGTCCTTTATGGGCTTGCCCTGTCCTAACATCTTCACGGGCGGGCACAATTACCACGGCACGCACGAGTACATTCCGATTCCGTCGATGGACAAGGCTGTTCTTGTTATCTTAAAGATTAACGAGCTGAACTGCTCCTCAATCTGTGGTGCAGGCGGCACACACGCCGAAGACCTCTAGGCGATGGCCGGTGATCCTGAAGTTGTGGCTTGTCTCCAGACCCAGTAGCGCGGTGGCTATCGGGCAACCATCCATACGCGTTGAAGTGCCGCAGCGCGTGCAAGTGAGGTGGTGGCTGTGGCCGTAGGCAGCAAGCACATAGGTGAACTTCGCGCCTGAGGGATGGTGCATCTGCTCCACCAGCCCCTTCTCTAGCAGCATCTCTAGCATGCGATAAATGGTAGACAGATTAACAGCAAGTTCCTCGTGGCGTAACTTGGCGTGAATGCTGTCGACGGAAAGCGGGGCCTGCTCCTTAGCGAGTATGCGCACAATGGCCTCGCGTTGGCGCGTTCTCTTGATGCCGTTGCGTCGCAGCAGCTCAGTCGCCTGTGCTCTCTCCAAGGGCTTAGCCTCCTGCCGCGCCGAGTTTTCTTAGGCTCGCAGCGATAATAAACGCAGCTGCGTTAAACAACACAATCACCGCACCTGTGGGGAGATTATACACATATGAGGCAAAAACTCCCAACACCACGCAGGCTACCGAGACGACGGCCGCTACGGCAATTGTGGACTTAAAGCCCTTGGACACCTGTAGGGCCGTGACAGTAGGAAACACGATGAGGCTCGAGATAAGCATCGTCCCCACAACCCTAATACCTAGGGCAATGGTCATGGCGGTAAGCATGGCGGTCATGTAGTTGATCATGCGCGTGTTTAGTCCCAAGACACGCGCGAAGTCTTCGTCGTAGGTAACGGCGAACAGCTGGTTATAAAAGAGGACGACCGCGCCCAAAATAACCGCAGCTAAGGCGACAGAAATCAGCACATCAGCATGGCTAATGACCAATATGCTGCCGAAAAGAAAGCTCATCAGGTCCACGTTAAAGCCTTGCGCGAGGCTCGCCACCAAAACCCCGGCGGCAATAGAGAAAGACGAGACTAAGCCAATGGCGGCGTCGCCATGCATGCCAGTCCGTTCGCTTAAGGTGAGAATAAGCAGCGAAGCCAAAGTGACCAACGGGATGCTCACTAAGAGCGGCGAGGCTGCCAGTAGCATAGCTAACGCAACCGTAGCAAAGCTCACATGGGCCAGTCCGTCCCCGATTAGCGACAACTTACGCAGGACCAAGAAGCTCCCCAGAAAGGCGCAGCACAAGGCAATAAGGGTGCCGACCAGCAGTGCGCGTTGAACAAAAGTAAAGGATATGGCCTCCGCGAGTAGGTCAATTAGCGCCATGGCTGTGCCTCCAACAGAACAGGTGTTGCGATACGGGCCCAAAGTAGGCCGTCATGGCATCCGAGCCGCAGAACTCCTCGTATGTGCCAAAAAACACCAATCCGCGATCTAAGTACATTAGCTTCTTTGTGTATTTGCCGATCGAGCCTATATCGTGTGAAACCAGCATAATGGTAACGCCGTCACGCTCATTCAACTCACGCAAGAGCTCGTAGAACTCGTCGCGGATTTTAGGGTCAAGCGCACTGGTGGGTTCGTCGAGTATGAGCAGGGCAGGGGCGCTGACCATTGCGCGGGCCAACATGACTCGCTGCTGCTGCCCGCCCGATAGGTTGCCTATCTTTTTGTCGCTGAACGAGGCTGCGCCCAAACGGGCGAGGACAGCGTCAGCGCGTGCGCTGTCCTCTGCCGTAAAAGTGCGCGGCTCCGGTTTTGAGGCCAAAAGCCCGGTCATAACGACTTCCTTAACAGTGGCAGGGAAGAGAGGGTCATTCTGCATTGCCTTTTGCGGCAGGTAGCCTAGGGAGTGCCGCCTAGCTACGTCCATAAAGGTGATATGTCCATGTGCGGGCGGTAAGAGGCCGAGCAACGCCCTCAGCAGCGATGTCTTGCCTGAGCCGTTAGGGCCGGCAATGCCAATGTAGTCGCCTTGCTCCACGTCAAACGATACGCCGCTTAACACCTCCTGCCGACCGTACTTAAGCGTCAGGTCTTTAACCGAAAGCAGGGTGGCCATCTTACCTTAATCCTTCGCGCAGTCTGGCTAGGTTACCTTCCATGATGGACAAATAAGTTGCCCCGCCTCTGAGTTCTTCGCGGGATACATTGTGCGCGCCGTGGAGGAGCAACATACGCGCTCCTGTAGCCTCCGCTATAATACGCGCGACGCGGGGTTCAACCAGTTCTTCATGGAAGATAACCCGGCTCTGCGTCTCACGCACGTTCTCGATTAGCTCAGCAATGCGACGCGGCGTGGGCTCGGCGTTAGGGGAAAAGCCGACGTAGGGCGATTTGTGCTCGAGGTCGTATCGGCGCGCGAAGTGGCCAAAGGCAAAGTGGCCCGCGTAGAGTATGGTCCGACTCTCTACTGTCGCCAGAAAGGACGCAAACTGGTTGTGCAGAGTCTCGAGCGTGGCTTTGTAGGCAGCGCCGTTTTGGCGGTAGACTTCCGCATTAGTGGGGTCAGCTTGTGACAATCCGGCGACGATGTTGTCGATCATTTGCTTGGCAAAGACAGGGTCAAGCCAGATGT
>CAYGHR010000034.1:0-14389 GCA_964349715.1 uncultured Peptococcaceae bacterium | reverse complement strand
GGCGGCCGGCGGCCGTCGGTTGTTTTTTATGCTATAATGTAGTAGTTGACTAGTAAGTAAAGAATACTTTTTGTTTCAAGGAGGACTATTGTTTTGAACATCGCCGTAGAGAAGCTCGACAACAACAAGATGCTCTTGGAGGTTACAGTCGCGGAGAACCAAGTAGCAGCTGTGCTGGAAGCTGCATTCAAGAAAGTTGCCGCTAAGGTTAATGTGCCGGGGTTTCGCCGCGGCAAGGTTCCCCGTCAGGTCTTCGAAGCGCGCTACGGTGTGGAGAGCTTATACGAAGATGCCGTTGACCTTTTGCTGCCAAAGGCATATCAGGCCGCGCTCGACGAGGCCAAGGTGGATCCGCTTGACCGTCCGGAGGTAGATGTGGTGCAGTTTGCACAGGGGAAAGAAGCCAAACTGCGGTTTACAGTGGAACTTATGCCCGCGTTTGACGTAGGGGAGTATAAGGGTGTGCAAGTTGCCGAGGTGGACTCATCTGTGAGCGACTCCGTTGTCGACCTTGAGCTTAAAAAGTTGCAGGAGCGTCATGCTCGCTTGGTCGACGCGACACAACCTGAGGCGCAGATGGGTGACACGGTGTTTATCGACTACCGGGGGGCAGTAGACGGGGTGGAATTTGCCGGGGGGACAGCTGAGCGTCAGAGCCTTGTGCTTGGCTCAAGCTCCTTTATCCCGGGGTTCGAGGAACAACTAATCGGTATGGTCAGAGACGAAACCCGCAATATCCAGGTGACATTCCCGCCTAGTTATCGGGCTGAGCATCTAGCAGGTAAAGACGCTACCTTTGCCATTAGGCTCCATGAGATCAAACGCAAAGAACTGCCCGCACTAGACGATGACTTTGCGAAGGAGATTTCGGATTTTGAGACTATGGCCGAGTTCACGGCTGACCTGCGCAGCCGCTTGACGCAGTCGGCAGAAAAGAACGCGCGGACGCGCCTAGAGAACGACGTCGTAGCCAAAGTCGTAGGGCAAACGTCATTTGACGTCCCTAAGGTGCTGGCCGAACGCGAGATTGACTCCATGATTGAGGATATGTCTCACAGCCTGTCTAAGAGCGGCATGGAGTTGTCGCAGTACTTACAGCGCACAGGTATGAGTGCGGAGGAGCTAAGAGCCGAGTTTCGCGATTCAGCGGTGCAGCGGGTCAAAACTCGACTGGTGCTTGAGAAAATAGGCGAGATGGAGAACATAACTGTAGACACGGGGGAGCTAGACGCCTATCTGCAGTCGATGGGTGCCTCCATGGGGCGAAGCCACGACGATGTGCGCCGGCTGCTCGTAGAGCGGGGGCAACTAACGGCTGTGGCCGATAGCTTGCGCACCAGCAAAACAGTAGACTTTCTCGTGGCACAAGCAAATATTCTATAAGTGGGGTGTTAGTATGGGGTTGATTCCCTTTGTTGTTGAGCAAACTAGCCGCGGAGAGCGCAGCTATGACATTTTCTCGCGGTTACTTAAGGAGCGAATTGTAATTCTTGGCTCGGCCATTGACGACCATGTGGCTAATCTTATTGTTGCCCAGCTGCTGCACTTAGAGGGCGAAGACCCAAACAAAGACATAGACCTGTACATCAACAGCCCGGGCGGACACATTGACGCGGGGTTGGCCATATATGACACTATGCAGTTCATTAGGTCTGACGTGCGCACTATCTGCATCGGCATGGCGGCAAGCATGGGCGCGGTGTTGTTGGCCGCGGGTGCAAAGGGCAAGCGCATGGCGCTGCCGAATTCGCGCGTGATGATCCATCAGCCCCATGGCGGCGCGCAGGGGCAAGCCATTGACATCGAGATTCAGGCTAGGGAAATCCTGCGTATGCGTGAGTCCATCAGGGGGATTCTCGCTACGCACACCGGCCAGCCTAATGACAAGGTTGCTAAGGACTTTGACCGCGATTTCTGGATGACAGCAGAACAGGCCAAGGAATATGGCGTCGTGGACGAAATCTTAGTTAAGCGCAAGAAGTAGTCACTGAGCCACTAGGAGGTGCGACATGGCCAAGTTTGATGAGAGGAACTCCGTTAAGTGCTCGTTTTGCGGCAAGACGCAAGAACAGGTTAAGAAACTCATTGCAGGTCCGGGAGTTTACATCTGCGATGAGTGCGTTGAGCTTTGCATGGAAATCGTGGAGGAGGAGTCCCACCACGTGCAGGAAGGCGAGTTTAAGGAAATCCCCAAGCCTGCTGAAATTAAGACTTTCCTTGACCAATGGGTAATTGGCCAAGACGACGCCAAACGCATTTTGGCGGTGGCAGTATATAACCACTATAAACGCATCTACTCCGGCAGTAAGAGCGATGACGTGGAGCTCACCAAAAGCAACATCGCCCTCATCGGTCCGACCGGCGTAGGTAAGACGTTGTTGGCGCAGAGTCTCGCTAAGCTCTTGAACGTGCCCTTTGCCATTGCCGATGCGACTTCATTGACGGAAGCCGGCTATGTGGGTGAGGACGTAGAGAACATTCTGCTTAAGCTCATTCAGAACGCGGACTTTGACATTGAGAAAGCAGAGAAGGGCATCGTCTACATTGACGAAGTCGACAAAATCGCCCGCAAATCCGACAACCCCTCCATCACGCGGGACGTCTCAGGTGAGGGCGTGCAGCAGGCCTTGCTGAAGATACTAGAAGGCACCGTAGCCAGCGTTCCCCCGCAGGGCGGGCGCAAGCACCCCCACCAGGAGTTCCTGCAGATTGACACGACCAACATCCTGTTTATCTGCGGCGGGGCCTTTGACGGTCTCGAGAAGCTCATACAAACACGTACCGGCAAGAAAGCCATGGGTTTTGGCGCGGAGGTTAAAGCCCGCTCCGAGACGCCTATCGGGGAGCTCTTGCGGCAGGTGCTGCCGGCTGACCTGCTGAAGTACGGCCTCATACCCGAGTTCGTCGGGCGCATTCCGGTGATTGCCACGCTAGACCAGCTAGACGAGGACGCGATGGTGCGTGTGCTAACAGAGCCCAAAAATGCCCTAACCAAGCAGTATGCCAAGTTATTGGAGTACGACGGAGTAGCCCTAGAGTTTAGGGAAGAAGCCCTGCGCGCGATAGCGCGCGAGGCCATTAAGCGCAACACCGGGGCACGGGGTCTTAGGGCAATTATGGAGAAGATTATGCTCGATGTGATGTACGATGCGCCCTCCCGCAGCGACATAAAGAAGTGCGTGGTGACAGAGGACGTTGTGCTCAAGAATGAGCCTCCCATCCTGTTGACAGAAGGCGCAAAGTCGCGCAAGAAAAAGGAAATCACCGCTTAAGATCAAACCCTGGGACAGCTCACTACATGGTGGAGCTGTCTCACTTTCATTTTTTCCCCCCTCAAGGCGCAGACTAACCATGAGGTGAGGGCAGTGAGCTTTGGCGGGCTGTTTTACGGCATTCAAATTGTGTTTGCCGTGGTGATTGGTCTGTACTTCTTGAATTTGCTACGCTCCCAGCAAGGGACTCGCATCGCGGTAGACCGAGAGTCGCGCAAGGAGACGGAGAAACTAGCTAAACTGCGGGAGATTTCCCTCACTGAGCCGCTCGCTGAACGAACTAGGCCTAGCACCTTTGACGAGATTATCGGGCAGCAAGATGGCATTAAGGCACTGCGCGCCGCGCTGTGCGGGTCTAACCCCCAACACGTAATCGTGTACGGCCCACCGGGGATAGGGAAGACGGCTGCGGCGCGACTGGTGTTGGAGGAAGCTAAGCGTACACCCGGTTCGCCCTTTGGCAGCGGGGCTAAGTTCGTCGAACTAGACGCAACCACCGCTCGCTTTGACGAGCGCGGTATCGCCGACCCCCTCATCGGCTCTGTGCATGACCCCATCTACCAAGGAGCAGGCCCCCTAGGTATGGCGGGAATTCCGCAGCCCAAGCCGGGAGCCGTGACAAGGGCGCACGGCGGCGTGTTGTTTATCGACGAAATTGGGGAGCTACACCCCACGCAAATGAACAAGCTGCTGAAGGTGCTAGAGGACAGAAAGGTCTTTCTTGAGAGTGCGTATTATTCACCCGAGGACACGAATGTGCCCAAACACATCCACGACATCTTTGCTAACGGGTTGCCGGCGGATTTTCGTCTGGTCGGTGCGACGACACGTTCACCGGAGCACATTCCACCTGCCATTAGGTCGCGCTGTCTCGAAATCTACTTCCGACCGCTGCGAGCACGGCAACTACTGGCTATAGCCGCAAACGCGTCTCTGCGCATCGGCATCGAGCTCGACCCTAAAGCCAATGAGCTCCTAGCCAAGTATGCGCACAACGGCCGTGAGGCGGTCAATATCATCCAGATTGCGGCCGGTGTGGCTTTGGGCGAGGGGAGGGGCACGCTGCGTGTGGAGGATATCGAGTGGGTTGTAAACTCCACCCACTGCGCGCCGCGCTACGACCCTAAGATTCCTGCATCGCCGGCGATAGGGGTAGTGAACGGCCTTGCAGTGTACGGGCCGGCATTAGGCACGTTGCTGGAGCTGGAAGTGTCAGCCGCACCTACGTCTGACCGCGGTTCCATCAAAGTCACAGGCATTGCCGAGGAAGAGGAAATAGGCAACGCCAACCACATGATCAGGCGGCGCAGCATGGTATCAAGCTCCGTTGACACAGTACTCACCGCGCTCAGGCGACTGCTTGACGAGGACCCTCACGGGTACGATCTGCACATCAACTTCCCCGGGGGCACCCCGGTAGACGGGCCGTCGGCAGGGGTGGCCATGGCGGTGGGATCTTACTCGGCCATCAAACAAGTGGCGGTGGATAACCTAGTGGCAATGACTGGCGAGGTTTCGGTACGGGGAGTGGTCAAGCCGGTGGGCGGAGTAGCCGCTAAACTTGAGGCAGCGGCGTTGGCGGGCGTCAGGAAGGCGCTCATCCCCGCGGAGAACTGGCAAGAGAGCTTTGCTAATCTGGGGAATCTAGAAGTCATACCCATCGGTCATGTACGCGAAGCCATTGCTCACGCCATTATTCCCAACACAATCGGCGGCTCTAGCGAGCAGGGATAATGTCGCGTATACTAGTGTTACCGCAGACCTAAAGCCTGCGTGCGGTGCGAAGTCCAAGGAGGCGTGTTGTTTAGTGGACAAACAATTTTCGGAATATCCCTTGCTGCCGTTGCGAGGTTATCTGGTTTTTCCTACGAGCGTTATTAACCTAGATGTAGGGCGCAGCCGCTCCATTGATGCGGTGAATGCCGCCTTGCGCACTAACAGTGAGATCTTTCTGGCCACGCAGCTAGATATCGGCGTGGAAGAACCTGCGCTCGCAGATCTACATGCTATTGGTACGATAGCCACCATTAAACAGGTGGTAACACTGCCGGCCGGCAACGTACGCCTGTTGGTGGAAGGACAGACTAGGGCTAAGCTCGAGCGCGTTGTCCAGGAGACACCCTACATGTCGGTGGAGGTTCAGGTGCTGCCTGACCAGGACACATCCTCAGTCTATGTAGAAGCCTTGATGCGCAGGGCTCTCGGCAGTTTTGAGCAGTACGTGAAGTCGGGCAAAAAAATCTCCCCCGAGATCTTTGTTAGCGTCAGTGTCATTGACCGGCCCGGTCAGCTTGCCGATACTATCGCCACTCACCTTAACTTGAGCATAGAGGATCGGCAGAGGTTGCTGGCGGCAATCGATGTTACGGATCGCCTAGAGCTTCTCGGAGAGGTTTTGTCACGCGAGCTAGAGATACTCGACATCGAGAAGCGGCTCAATAGCCGTGTGCGCAAGCAGATGGAGAAGAATCAGCGCGAGTATTACCTGCGGGAACAGATGAAGGCCATTCAGCGCGAATTAGGCCAAAAGGACGATCGCGGCAGTGAGGCCGAGGAACTGCGCGATAAGGTAGAGGAGCTCAAACTGCCCGCCGAGGTGGAGGAACGATGCCAAAAAGAGATTGACCGCTTGGAGCGTATGCCGCCGGGGGTAGCCGAGGCAGTCGTCGTGCGCAACTATCTAGACTGGGTACTTGCGCTACCTTGGACCAGCCTGTCCGCCGACACGCTAGATATCAAGCGGGCGGAGAAAATCTTAGACGAAGACCATTACGGACTAGAGAAGGTTAAGTCGCGCATTGTCGAGTACTTAGCTGTCCGCCATTTGACTAACCAGCTCAAAGGGCCCATCCTGTGTTTGGTGGGGCCCCCGGGCGTAGGCAAAACGTCGTTAGCGCGCTCAGTCGCCAAGGCGCTCGGGCGTAATTTTGTGCGCATGTCGCTAGGCGGAGTGCGGGATGAGGCCGAGATTCGCGGGCATCGTCGCACCTATGTCGGCGCCATGCCGGGGCGAATTATCCAGGTACTGCGTCAGGCCAAGACTCGCAATCCTTTGTTCTTGCTCGATGAGGTCGACAAAATGAGCATGGACTTTCGCGGCGACCCCTCGGCAGCGCTGCTTGAGGTGCTTGACCCCGAGCAGAACAACACCTTTGCCGACCACTACATCGAGCTTCCCTTTGATCTGTCGCAAGTGCTGTTTCTCACAACAGCAAATTCCAGATACGGCATTCCGCGCCCTCTGTTAGATCGCATGGAGATTATCACTATCTCCGGTTATACGGAAGATGAGAAATTGAAGATAGCGAACCGCCATCTAGTGCCTAAGGCGGTAAGCTCTCACGGCTTGCGAAGTGAACAACTTGCCTTTGGCGAGCAGGGATTGCGCAAGATTATTAACGAATACACGCGTGAAGCAGGAGTGCGAAGTCTCGAGCGCGAAATTTCCGCTGTATGCCGCAAAGTGGCCAAGGAAGTTGTCGCCGGCTCCACGCGGTCCTTTGCTGTTAATGTCCAGAATGTGCCTAGCTTCCTAGGGGTTCCCCGCTATCGCTTTAACGCCTCCGAGCAGCGGGATGAAATCGGCATCTCTACCGGTCTGGTGTGGACAGAGACAGGAGGCGATACGGCGACGATCGAGGTTACGGTGATGCAGGGCAAAGGCAACCTCATCTTAACGGGGCAGCTAGGTGAGGTCATGCGCGAATCGGCGCAAGCGGCGTACAGCTATGTGCGCTCGCGGGCCGGCGAGCTGGGTATTGATGCCGACTTCTACCAGAATTGCGACATTCACGTGCATGTTCCGGAGGGGGCAATCCCTAAGGATGGGCCTTCCGCCGGGATTACACTGGCAACTGCGCTTACTTCGGCACTTTCTAAACGGGCGGTGCGTAGGGATGTCGCGATGACGGGGGAAATTACCCTGCGTGGGCGAGTCTTGCCTATCGGGGGGCTCAAGGAGAAGCTCTTGGCCGCCCACCGCTCCGGTGTAAAGACGGTGATAGTGCCCAAAGACAATAAGCGTGACCTCGATGAAGTGCCACGCAATATTCTGCGCCGGTTAAACGTAAAACTGGTGGAGAACATGTCCGAGGTGCTAGACACAGCCTTTAGCCCGGGAGAACAGCATGGTTAGGGTGGTATCGGCAGAGTTAGTGACCTCGGCCCTTGAGCTTGGTCAAATGCCTGCCAGCGCGTTACCAGAGATTGCCATCATAGGTCGCAGCAATGTAGGCAAGTCCTCGCTCATTAACTCCCTGCTTTCGCGCAGGGCCCTAGCTCGCATCTCCAGCCAACCGGGAAAGACACGACTTATGAACTTCTACCTCATCAATGAAGCCTTCTACCTCGTGGATGTGCCGGGATATGGGTACGCCAAGTTTAGTCAGGCAGAGCGAGCGACGACTCGGCAGCGACTGCAGAACTATCTGCAGAAGCGCTTTCAGCTGAAGCTCGTTCTCCAGCTAGTAGACCTGCGTCACGCTCCCTCGGCTGATGACTGTGTATTCCATGACCTAGTAAAAAATACGGGCGTTCCCGTCAAGGTGGTGGCCACAAAGGCAGACAAAGTCGTGCGTTCCCGTCTGGCGCAACATCTGAAGGTCATAGGCGGGGCTCTGTCTATAGTTCCGGAGGAACTGCTTGTCACTTCCTCGCAGGGCAATAGCGGGATAGACCTGCTTTGGGGTCACATCTTTAGAATCTTAGAAGTGTGAATGAAGGACGTGCCTTGGCACGTCCGCAAAAGACATAATGGGGGCAAGAGAATGGGACTGAGAGTAGTTTTGCTCTACAACTTAAAGTATGAGACACAGGAGAGTGACGACGACCCCCCTGACTTGCACGCTGAGCTAGACTCAGCGAGCACCATCGAGGCTATACGGGAGGCGCTGCAACAGGCAGGATATGAAGTATCTTGTCTGGAGGGCACCCCGGCAGCCCTGTTTCCGCTTATGCATGGCAGTTTCGACCTAGCTTTTAACATCTGTGAAGGCTACAGGGGCAGAAACCGAGAAGCCCAGATTCCCGCTCTGCTCGAGATGATTGGCTTGCCGTACACAGGGTCAGATGTGCTGACATTAGCCATTAGCCTCGACAAACCGACGACGAAGAAAGTGCTGTTGCACGAAGGTATTCCGACACCGCGATTTCAGGTGTTTTACGATCCCGCCTACCCGCTAGACCAAACACTGGCCTTCCCGCTGATTGTGAAACCGGCGCATGAAGGGTCCTCTATGGGCATCAGTGCTAATTCGCGCGTCAGTGACGAAGCGGCGCTCAGGCGACAGGTCGATTTTGTCTGCCGCAGCTACAAGCAACCGGCTATCGTCGAGGAGTTCATTACCGGGAGAGAGTTTACGGTGGGGATGATTGGGAATGGTCCCGAAGTGTTCACCTTGCCGATTATGGAAATTGACTTCTCTAAGGTGCCGAGTGCTGCTAACAACATGTATACCTATCAGTTTAAGAAGGAATGGACAGCACGTGAGAACTTCTTGTGCCCCGCGCCGCTAGAGGAGGAAGTGGCGGCGGTCATGCGCGATTTTGCCAGCCGCGCCTTTACCGCCCTAGGCTGCCGAGACTTCGCGCGGGTGGACTTTAGGCTGAGCGAGGAAGGCCATCCCTACGTCATTGAAGTAAACCCTCTGCCCGGTTTGGCGCCGGGGTATAGCGACTTTCCGGTGTCAGCGGAAGCAGCGGGCATTCCCTACCCCGAACTTATTGCTCGGCTTGCGGACACAGCCATGCGGCGGGTGCGCGGTACGAGCTTGCTGGCTAGGACGGCAACCTCTCGCTAGTCTGTTTGGTGCCTAGCCTGAACCTTCTGCTCTAAGACGGCGACCGCCTGATACATCACCGTGGCGGCGACGGCGAGGAGGAAGACGCTAGTCATCACTAGGTGCATGTTCAGCACTTGTCCGCCGTAGATGGCGAGATAGCCTAGTCCTGCGCGCGATACTAAGAATTCCCCCACTATAACGCCTACCCAGGAGAGGCCCACATTTACTTTTAGCGCGGACACAATAGTAGGCAGACTCCCCGGCAGTACGATAAGCGAGAAAGTTTGCCACTTGGTCGCGCCAAATGAGCAAGCCAGCTTAAGCTTTAGCGGGTCTACGTGCGAGAACCCGCTGTGTACCACGATAATCGTGGTAATGAGGGAGATAGCTAAGGCCATAACGATGATGGTGACGTAACCCGTGCCGAACCAAATAATAAACAGCGGGCCGAGTACGATTTTGGGCAGGCTGTTAAGCACTATTAGGTAGGGGTCGGCTATGGCAAAGAGGGACGGCCACCACCACAGGAGTGCCGCGCTGAATGTCCCGATGAGAGTACCGCTCACGAAACCAACGATAGTCTCAAGCGTAGTCACGCCCACATGCCAGTAGAGAGCGCCGTCAGTATGCAGCCAGAGCACTGTCTGCCATACCCTAGAGGGGCTGCTGATTAAGAAGGGGTCCATTAGGCGGTAATGCGCCACCGCTTCCCAAGTACCGAGGAACCCAAGCAGCAAGGCGAGTTGCACCAGTCGAGTGAGTAGCCGCTGCGTGAACATATCCGCGAGGTAGGCGGCATGGCCCGGAGTTTGTGCCTTGCCGCGCTTGAGATAGTACTTACGCAAACTTTCCCTTAACACTTTGCTCCATCTCCCCCCATATGCGCGCAAAGTACTCCCTGAACTCCGGGGCCTGCCGGCGGTTCATGGGGCAGCCGTCGGTGCCGGATAATGTTATAGGCAAGTCTGCTTTCACCCTGCCCGGTCTGTTGGTGAGCACCACCACGCGGTCGCAGAGAGCAATCGCTTCCGGGATATCGTGGGTGACGAGCACGCAAGTAATGCCGGCTTGGCGCAGAATAGCACTTACATCGGCTTGCAGACTTAGGCGTGAGGTGTAGTCTAGTGCCGAGAATGGTTCGTCCAGTAGGCACACCGAAGGCCCGGCCGCTAAAGTGCGGATTAACGCTACGCGCTGCCGCATCCCTCCGGATAGTTGGCGGGGGTACAAATGCCTGAAGTCAGAGAGACCGTACTCCACCAACAGCTCGTCGGTGCGAGCGCGACTGGCGGGGGTTAGCCTGTGCATAATCTGTAGCCCGAGGAGAGCGTTGTTTAACACACTACGCCACTCAAGCAGGCAGTCTTGCTGCAGCATGTAAGCTGAGGTGCCATCAGAGCCCACTACCTTCTTGCCGAATATCACAATCTCGCCCGTCGTAGGCTTGACTAGGCCGGCCAAGAGCGACAGCAGCGTGGACTTACCGCTGCCGCTCGGGCCGACAATGCCGATAAACTCGCCCTCGGCGATGCTGAGACTAACGCTCTGCAGGGCCTCAGTCTCACCGCTTCCGGTCATGTAGGTGTGACCGACATTTGTCAGCGTAATGGTGCGTGACATCCACTTATCTTCGTTCGTTAATAACGCGCTCGGCAACTTCGGTGTTTACGACGTTTGCAAAGGGGGCCTTTGCTGCAAGCTCCCCAGCCGCCACCATAATGTTCTGCAAGTGGTCGAATGCCGCGTGGGGGATGAGCGGGTTGACTGCCCATACGCCCAGTTGCTGGTAGCGGTGAATAATGCTCGTCATATCCGCGAGGGGCATATCCGGGAAGGAAGGTTGAATCGTCGCCGCGATTTCTGCTGCGGGAGTGTTTTGCACCCACCGCTGCGCGCGGTAAATGGCGCGGGTAAAGCCTAAGATGACGTCTGGGTTCTCCCGCATATAGGTTTGGGTGGCGTGGAAAGCGGTATAGGGCAACACGCCGCTGTATTCGCCCATGGCCGCGACAATGTGCCCTGCGCCCGCGTTTACAAGGCGGCTGGCAGAGGGTTCCCACAGTTGCACGAAGTCGCCGGTGCCCTCGGTGAACGCGGCCGCCGTAGCGCCGAGCCCGATGTTCTGGATAATCGTTACATCACTTTGCGGCGTTATGCCTTGTTCATTAAGCACGTACTCCAGCACCATCTGGGGAACGCCGCCGCGCCGCCCGCCGATAATGGTCCGGCCGGCGACATCACGCCAAATGAAGTCCGGGTCCTGCGTGCGCCCCACCAAGAAGGAGCCATCTCGCTGGCACAGCAGCGCAAACGCGATAATGGGGTTTAGTGCTCCCTGCTGCCATGTGTAGATGGCGGCCTCGCTGCCAAAGAGCGCTACTTGGGCCGCGCCGGAGAGGAGTGCGGCTGCTCCCCGGTCTGCACCCTGCGCTACTTCCAGCCGGACGTTTAGCCCTTCCGCGAGGAAGAAGCCCTTGTGGAGGGCGACATATTGGGGAGCATAGAATATGGAGTGAATGACCTCGGATAACACGATGTCGCGTACTTCGGTGCGTGGCCTGCACCCAAAGCTCAGTGCGGTGGCGGCTATAAGCAGCACAACCACTAGGACTACCTGGAATCTGCGCATCACACATCCCCCTTGTTAAGTAGTGATGCATCATTCTATGCGCTTAGCTAGGGTGTGTGCTTAACAAGGGCTTGCCAAATCGATGTCATTTGTATACAGTATTCTTAGTACAGAGGGAAATGAAGGAGAGAGATTAGTGAAAGTACGTGTGATGGATACTACTTTGCGTGACGGGCAGCAGTGCTTGATGGCCACACGCCTGAAGACTGCTGATATGCTCCCCATATGCGAAGACCTAAACAAGGTTGGCTTTCACACCATGGAAGTGTGGGGTGGAGCCACGTTTGACAGCTGTCTAAGGTTTCTAAACGAAGACCCGTGGGAGCGGCTGCGCTCACTGCGCCGCGCTCTGCCGGATACGCGCCTACAGATGCTGCTTAGAGGTCAGAATGTGCTGGGATACCGCCACTACGCCGATGATGTGGTGCGTGAGTTTGTCCGCCTGGCGCTCAAGAACGGGATTGACGTAATACGCATTTTCGACGCTCTAAATGATACACGTAACATGGCTGCCGCCATTAGCGCTGTGAAGGAGTTTGGCGGGCACGCTCAAGGCACAGTAGTATATACGATAAGTCCTTTGCACAGCATAGAGCACTATGTAAATACGGCGCGAGAGATTGTAGATATGGGCGTAGATTCTCTGTGTATCAAGGACATGGCCGGGCTGATTGCGCCTCAAGATGCCTACGAGCTCGTCAAACGCTTGAAGCAGGAATTTGGGTTGCCGCTTGACATTCATTCACACTACAGCAGCGGTATGGCCGCCATGTCCTACCTTAAGGCCGTGGAAGCCGGTGTCGACGTGATTGATACGGCCCTCTCGCCGCTAGCATTAGGCTCAAGCCAGCCCTGCACGGAAACCATGGTGGCCGCCCTACAAGGCACCCCCTATGACACCGGGCTTGACCTGGGGCTACTGTCTAAGGTGAGCGAGCGCTTGAAGAAACTCTTGTCCGGCTATCCGGAGATAAAGGGCTCTGCCTTTACGGTAGATACAAACGTAATCTCGTATCAGATTCCCGGCGGCATGATTTCGAACTTCATCTCGCAGTTAGGGGACCAAGTTCACAAGCTGCCCGAAGTCCTAGCAGAGGTGCCGCGCGTGCGCGCTGACCTTGGTTTCCCACCGCTAGTTACCCCGAGCAGCCAGATTGTCGGCACGCAGGCAGTGCTTAACGTCGTGGCCGGGCAGCGCTACAAAATGGTATCCAACGAAGTCAAGAACTATCTGGCAGGCCAGTATGGGTGCGTCCCCGGCCAAATCGACGAGGATTTCCGCAAGAGCATCATCGGGGATACGCCGGTGGTGTCCGTGCGCTTTGCCGACACTCTGTCGCCTGAGCTTCCCGCGGTGCGCAAGGAAGTCGCGCCCCTGATGGAGCAAGAGGAGGATGTGCTCTCCTATGCGCTTTTCCCGCAAGTGGCGCAGAAGTTCTTTAAGGAACGCTACGCAGCCAAGTACGGAGTGGATTTCGACTTGGCGGATAAGAAGGGCGGGTATCCTGTCTAGTGATGTACCTTTATGCGTTGGTGGCGGCTGCGACGGCCTTTGTTGTCTGGCGCATGCGTGCCCCCGCTGACTTGCGCCTTAACCGGCGCTTTTTTTCGCGCTTCCTTAGGGATAGCACCGGGCGAGGGCCTAACAAGGTGCAGCTTAAGCGTATCCCGGTGTGGGGGCTAGGCCCCGCGAATGAGGAGCAAGCGTACTTTCATGTACAGGCGGGATTCCCGGACGGCAGTCAACAGGAGGTGACTGTGGAGGTTCTCTACCCCTTGGAGTCACTGCAGCGGGAGCGAGAGCAGAAGATGAAGCCGACTATGGCTGAGGACTTTAGCCCCATGCAAAACCCCGCAGGTATGGGCGGGCAGAGCACTTTGGCAGACGAAGCAAACAAGTTCAAACAAGACCCCCTGCAGGAGCTTACAGAGGAGCGCAAGCTCATTGAGCAGAAGACAGCGCAGTTTGACCGTGCGGTCGAGCAACTGCGGCGCATCAACAGCCACAGCGAGCTGTTTCCGCGCCTTATCGCCTATGAACGCGCTGCGCACATCGCCGTGCTTGGCGCAGTAGGCATGCGACGCCTAGACGTTGAGATAAACGGGGGTAAGCGCGAGGCGTGTAAAGAGCTGCTGCCGAGTTTCTTGGCTAGCCTCGCCGCATTCCATGCGCAGGGCGATGAGCTTGCGCAAAGTCTCCCCGATAAGGGAGCGCACAGCCAACAAGTCATTCGCAGTCAAATCACAGAGGCCCTGCGAGGGCTTAGCGTAGCAGGGGTACTGGCAACAACGACACCTCTCGCGGAGCTTCTCGCAGCTACGAGTCCTATATGGACAGCGGGTGCCGACTACCTTGGACCGCGACTCGCCGATGCCTCGCCCCGCGGCTTGTTTGTGCATGGCGGTGCGGTGCGTCCGCTACAATACGGCGGGCTCCGGCGCGACATAACGCTGCTTGACGTCATCGAGCTCTTATGCGACCCCGCCATGCCGCTTTCGCCCGCGGAGGAGCTTAGCCTAATCGAACACTATCTAGCGGCGAGGTTCCCCGGCAAGGATACGCAGGATGCAGTGCGCATAGAAATGCTTCATTTGGCGGTGTACTATCGCCTAGTCTTAGCGAAGCATCTTGCCGAGTATTGCTCTGCTCTAAAGCAGCCTCAAGGCGAGAAGCGCAGCTCGTTGGCTATTCCGTACTGGGATAGCGA
>CAYGHR010000033.1:0-14891 GCA_964349715.1 uncultured Peptococcaceae bacterium | reverse complement strand
GTGCTGCTAATAGTCTCTCTCCGTTTCGCGGCAGGCATAGGGTTTGACCCCGTGCGCCTTGGCCTCATCGCTCTAACTATTTTGGCCCTAGAAAAGTGGAAGACAAACTCCATGCTGCTCTTATGCATCGGCGCTGTCGTTGGTCTGCTCCGCTGAGCTTGCGCCTGAGATTTACTTAACGAGAGGATTGTGTTAAATGCGACAATGGTACGAAGCGCTGTTTGACAACTACGGCAAGCAGTACGATAAGGAGAGCTTTGCCCAGGGGACACAAGGTGAGTGCGACTTTATCGAGCGCGAAGTCAGATTTGACAAGACGACACGCATCCTAGACATAGGGTGCGGAACCGGCCGGCACACCATCGAGCTAACAAGGCGGGGGTATAAGGTCACGGGCGTAGACCTGTCCCACGCGCAACTCAAGCGCGCCCACGAGAAGGCGCAAGAGTTAGGCCTACAGATAGACTTTCGGCAAGCTGACGCCCGCGCGCTTAGCTTCGAGGCGGAGTTTGAGCTCGCCATTATGCTGTGCGAGGGCGCGTTCCCGCTCATGGAAACCGACGAAATGAACTACGAGATTTTAAAGAACGCCGCCAAGGCGCTTGTCCCCGGCGGCAAGTTCATCTTCACGACGCTAAACGGGCTGTTTCCGCTCTTTAATTCTCTGCAGGAGTTTTTCGCCCAAGAGCCAGCGGGCACCGACGCGCAGTATGCAGGGCACACCTTCGACATCTTAACGTTTCGTGACCACAACGTCACCAAATTTGTGGACGATGACGGCAACGAGCGCGAACTCCAATGCAATGAGCGCTACTACGTGCCTTCAGAAATTACTTGGCTGCTCAGGTCGTTAGGGTTTGGTACTATCGGCATCTTTGGCGCTAAATTAGGAGCATTCAGCCGCGATGACAAGCTACAGACCCGCGACTTTGAGATGTTGGTGGTGGCAGAGAAGTAGCTCTATCCGATGACCTTAGCGAGGAACGCGTACATATCTGCGCTCTCCTCAATAATCTTGCTGGTTGGTTTGCCTGCTCCGTGGCCGGCCTTCATTTCCACGCGCATGATGATGGGGCTATTGCCCTTGTAGTGCTCCTCTAGCGTGGCCATGAATTTAAAGGCATGCGCCGGCACTACCCGGTCATCGGTGTCGGCGGTCATAATCAGGGTGGGTGGATACTCCACATCGGCGCGCACATTGTGCAGCGGGGAATAGGCGTACATAAACTTAAAATGCTCTGGGTCAGCCTCGGCATTGCCGTATTCGCCTACCCAATAGCGCCCTACGGTGAATTTATGGTAGCGCAGCATGTCGATTACCGGCACACGGCACACCACCGCCCCATACAACTCCGGCCTTTGCACCATGCACGCGGCCACCAGCAAGCCGCCGTTGCTGCCGCCCATGATAGCTAGCTTGCTATGCGAGGTGTAGCCTTCACGTACCAAGAACTCGGCTGCCGCATGGAAGTCGTCAAAGACATTCTGTTTGTTGGCCAGCATACCCGCTTGGTGCCAATCCTCGCCGTATTCACCCCCGCCGCGCAGGCAAGCCTCAGCCCACACGCCTCCTCGCTCGAGCCAGGCGACTATGCCTTCCGCGAAGTCGGGGGTGATGCTGATGTTAAAGCCGCCGTAGCCGTAGAGCAAAGCGGGAGCCTTGCCATCTAGGGCCATGTCTCGCCTGTGCACGATGAAGAGCGGGATAACGGTGCCGTCGCGCGAGGGGTAGAACACTTGCTTGACTTCATAAGCTGTGGGGTCAAAACTGACGGCGCCGTCCCAAACAGGGGCTAGGCTGCGTGTTTTAAAATCGTAGCGGAATACCGTTGCGGGAAACAAGAACGAAGTAAAGCTGAAGAACATGGCGTCGTGGTGCTTCTTCCCAGACACCCCTGTCACTGAGCCTAGGGTGGGAAGCGCGACAGCTCCGTCGGGAGTGCCATCCAGCGCGAAAAGGCGCACGGCGTGATGAGCATGACTCAAGTAGGTGATAACGAGCTGCTCATTTATAATGCGGGCTTCGTCAATCGACTCGTCGGTCTCGGGAACTATCGTCTGCCAGTGTTCGGGCGCAGGGTTGTCAATGTCAAGCGCCACAATTTTGCCGCGCGGCGCACCTAATGTGGTAAAGAAGAAGAATTTTCTTCCCTCGTTGCCCAACACATAGTAGGCTGCGTCGGCTGTGTCCAGTAGCTTCACTATCCCGGTATCGGACCCGAGTGCCAGATAATAGAACCTATTCACAGGGTCAGTCCCATGCCAGACAGTCAGGAACAAGTATCTGCCGTCCTCACTAACGGCCGGAGAAAACCCAAGTTCCTTAAAATCCGGTCGCTCGTAAATGAGCTTGTCGTCAGCCTGTGCTGTGCCGACCGCGTGGAAGAAGAGCTTGTTGTGGTAGCTTTCTTCTCCCGGTTTTACTGTGGACGGGTCGGGAAAGCGGCTGTAGAAGAACCCGCTGCTGTCAGGTACCCACGCTATGTTAGTAAATTTGACATGGTGGAGGACGTCCGGGTATGCTTTGTTGCCTTCTACATCCATTACACGTATTTCCTGCCAGTCGCTGCCGCTCGCGGAGCGCGCGTAGGCCAGCAATTTGCCGCACCTTGCCACGCTCGTGTTTGTCAGCGCCACCGTTCCGTCATTGCTAAAGAGGTTCGGGTCTAAGAGCACCCGCGGTGTACCGTCTAAACCGCTCTGCACATACAACACGGCCTGATTCTGTAGGCCATCGTTCTTTTGAAAGAAGTACCTTGCTCCCACTCGGTCCGGCGTCGTGTAGCGGGGGCGGTTCCATAGTTCGGATAAGCGTGCCTTAAGGTGCTCTCTCGCCGGTATGTCACCTAGGAACTCGGTTGCGCGCGCGCCGTGCCGCTCTAGAAACGCAGTTGTATCCGGGTCGCTGCTGTCTTCGAGGTAGCGATACGGGTCTGCCACTAATGTGCCGTGGAAGTTGTCGATGACTTTGTCTTTACGCATCTTAGCCCTCCTATCGTTATGCTTAACACTAGTTTCCACACTTGCGGCAAAAACCCTTTGTTGCGGTGTCGGCCGCGAGCCTGCGGCCGCCGCTGCCTACTGCCAAGTGCCAAATGCAGCGTAGTACACGCTTGACGTAACAGCCTGCGCAGTACATACTCATGTTGTAGAAAAGAGGGGAAGTGCGAGTGGGCTTGTTTTTCGATTTGGAACTGCCTTGTACACTGAAGGACGCGTTAAGCACGCTGACAAAGGATAAGTTAGTCGGGCTTAGGGATATGACTAGGCTAAAATGCCCGTCTACCTTGCGCAAACAAGACCTGCTTGCCAAGCTAGAAGAAGAACTGCCGAGCAATATTCACACAGTGTTTAACCTGTTTGACGAGAGCAGAGCAAGCCTGATGCGTTTAGTGCTTTCGCACCGCGGGGCGCTGCCGCTCCGCGAGATAGACCTTTCTCAGGAAGACCTAGACCGCCTCGCGGACGTCGGCGTGTTTTTTGTCGGGGAGCGCGACAAACAGCCCTGTCTGGGAGTGCCGTTAGAGCTGCTCGAACGCTTTGCAGAGCACGATGGGCTGCCCTATGCGGAGCGAGTCGCCACCAATACGCGTTTCATCGCGGCGCTGCAGGGGATGATTTACCACTATGGCGTCGTGCACATATTTCAAGCGCATGACTACCTCGCATTGCTCTTTGGCATTGAGGACAAGTACAGCGTGCGCCCCAGTTTGTGGGATATTCTCGGTGCCATGCAAGGTTTTCGCGGCTTGTACCATGTCTCAGACCTCTACTACTGCGATGCCTCGCTCGACACTGCCGAGCAAATTCTTGCTCGGCGGCCAAAGGAACTGGGGTACAAGCTGTTTAACTTAGAAGACTTGTACGCTGCAGCTGACAGCCTGTACATTGACCCCACGGTAGAGAGCGACCTCTTGTGCGATTACCTATTGGAGCAGTGCACCTTGCCGGAGGAGCAGGCTAATCGACTGATGCATATCGGGCGCCGTTTCGCCCTGCGTGAGGGTGATGCCGGTGCCGCGCTGGCGGCCTACGCAGTTGTCTGCAACGGAGGCTCGTCTGAGCTTGACCCCGAACTGGTGAAACTCGTGGTGGATTCCCTGGAACACACCCCACATTGGGCGCTGTGTGGGCATTCTATGGCCGACTTAGCCCCGCATCTGCCCACCCGCGAGGAAGCATCAGGCAAGCTAGTTGACTTCAGTGAATACAAGAACCGCAGTAAGTAGAGCAGCACCCCGCCCTGGCAGTCAAGGCGGGGTGTTATATTTTACCTGTAAAGTAAAATGAAATAATGTGCTATACTGCTGTCAATAGATTATGTAAAGCGGAGGCCAAGCAGCGATGAAAAGGCCAGAGTTGCTTGTGGGATTAGGCTTAGCCGCGCTCATTTTTATAGTGTACACAAACACGGACACACTGCCATATGTGGTGCTGTCGCTTCTTGCCGTTGCCGTCTGGCATAAAGCGAGGCATGGCAATGCGGTAAAGCACGCGAGTCAAGTCATAAGCGGCGAGGCATACAGCTTAAGCTTTGATGACATCGGCGGGCAAAACACCGCCAAACAGGAGCTTAAAGAAGCGCTAGACTTCATACGCAGCGAGCACGGGCCCGCGGCGCTCGGAATCAGGCCTCTCAAGGGCATTCTGCTGTGCGGACCTCCCGGCACGGGCAAAACTCTACTGGCCAAAGCTGCAGCCTCATATACCGATGCAGCTTTCCTGACTACGAGCGGCAGCGAGTTTATCGAGATGTATGCGGGTGTTGGCGCACAACGTGTGCGCGAGCTCTTTCGCAAAGCGGAGCAGTTGTCTGGGACGCAAGGCAAGTCCCGTGCCATTATCTTCATTGACGAGATAGATGTATTGGGCGCAAAGCGTGGCAAAAACTCCAGTCATATGGAATACGATCAAACCCTGAACCAGCTCTTAGTGGAAATGGATGGACTAAAGTCAAGCGCTAAGACGAGTGTGCTGCTCATCGGTGCCACTAACCGCGCCGACTTGCTTGACCCCGCCCTGACACGCCCCGGGCGCTTCGACCGCATTGTGCGCGTGGACCTGCCTGACCGCGAAGCGCGTCGGAGAATCCTGGAGTTGCACACTCGGACTAAGCCCCTTGCGAAAGAAGTAGACCTAGATCGGCTGGCGGCTGAGACGGCGGGTTTCTCCGGTGCCCACCTAGAGAGTCTAAGCAATGAGGCGGCTATTCTTGCTTGGCGGCGCGGACAAACAGAGGTTACGCAGCGAGATTTTATCGAGAGCGTCGACAAAGTGGTGCTTGGCGAGCAGCACGACCGCCGACCGAACCGAGAAGAACTCAGACGCATAGCCTTTCACGAGCTAGGGCACGCGTTAGCGGCGGAATCCTTACGCGCTGGCAGCGTCAGTCAGCTCAGCATTCTCTCCCGCGGGGGGGCCTTAGGCTATGTGCGGCAACACGACGAACAAGAGAACTATCTGGAGACCGAGGAGTATTTGCGCGCCCAGTTGGTCATTGCCTTAGCGGGCGGGGTGGCGGAGGAGCTCTTCCTCGGCAGCCGCAGTACCGGTACAGAGGGCGACTACAAACACGCCACCGCCATAGCCATGCGCATGGTAGCGGCGGGGATGTCGGCGCTAGGGTTAGTTGACGAGCGTCTGGTGCCTAAGCTTAAGCTGCATGGGGCTGTGCAAGGCCTGCTCAAGCAGGCTGAACAGCGCGCTAAAGCTTTGCTGACCGAGCACGAGGCGAGCATGCACCGGATGACCGCGGCGCTCTTAGTGGAGGAAAAAATGAGCGGGGAGCAGTTTCGCGCTAAGCTCGCGGGCTAGCCACCCCGCTGTTCTTTGCGGGCAAGTCTCATCCCTACTTTGATAAACCTAAACATCCTGTCAGCGGCCTCCCGCAGGCGCTCTGCCGGTTGCGACATGGCTTCTTCGAGACTCATGGGGGCACAGATGGCGGACATAATGCTGTCGATTCCAAATGAGTAGGTGGCGCCCGCACCGCTGCCGATGCTTCCTACCACCGCCACTACGCTGACCCCGTTGGCGGCACAGCGTCTGGCGATGCCCACAGGCACTTTGCCATATGCTGTTTGCTCGTCAATGCGGCCTTCGCCCGTTACTACGAGGTCGACATCGGCGATTAAACGCTCGAAGGCGACGAGGTCAAGTACCGTCTCAATGCCGGGCTTGAGCTTCGCGCCACAGAATGCCAAGAGCGCCGCGCCCAACCCGCCCGCAGCCCCGGAGCCGGGGGTGTTACCGACGTCATATCTGCAGGTCTGCTCCAGTAAGCCTGCGTAATGAAGCATCCCCGCCTCCAGTTCGTCTAGCATAGCGGGGGTGGCACCCTTTTGCGGGCCGAATACGCGCGTTGCGCCGCGGACGCCGGTAAGAGGGTTGTTGACGTCGCAGATGACGGTAACATTAGTGTCACGCAAGCGGACATCTAGGTTCGTAGGGTCGATGCGGGCGATTCGCCTAAGCTCGCCGCCGCCTGGGCCTACTTCGCGCCCTTCTGCATCAGTGAAACTTACACCTAGCGCTTGCGCGCAGCCGATGCCGCCGTCATTAGTGGCGCTGCCGCCAATGCCTACGATGATTTTTCGCAGACCTTCGTCCAGCGCGGCGCGCAGTAGCTCGCCTGTGCCATAGGTGGTTGTTAAGCAGGGGTTGCGCTCACTGTGCGACAGGAGGGGCAGGCCTGACGCCTGCGCCATTTCAATGACAGCAGTGTCGCCATTGATGATGCCGTAGCGGGCTGCAACTCCGGTAAGCCTAGGCCCAGCCACTTGTCTTTCGCGGTAGGTTCCGCCGGTGGCGGTAACGAGTGCCTCCACTGTGCCCTCGCCGCCGTCGGCTATGGGCAAAGCGACGATTGTTAAAGGCGAGAAATGCTCGCTTGCGGCAGCGCTCAAGTGGCTAATGACTTCGCGCGACGACATAGTGCCTTTGAAAGAGTCTGGGGCCAGCAGGATTTTCACGAGCGACACCTCCGTTATTGGGATATTCCGTATTGGCGGGTTAATCCCTGCTCTGCGCGGACGATGCGGGCTTTCCTTTCGTCCGCCGCAATTCCTTGGTACAATGTCGTCAAGCGAGAGGCGTGGAGGTTGAGACCCATGAAGTACAACACCAACCCGGTCAAGGGCATGCGAGATTTTTTGCCCAAAGATGTGCAGCTGCGCGAGCACTTAAGCGATGTGATAGCGCATATCTATGCACAACACGGCTTTCAGCGCATAGAGACCCCTGCCGTTGAACATATTGAGCTCTTGCAGAACAGCGAAGGCGGAGAAAACCTAGCGCTAATCTTTAAGATTCTCAAGCGAGGGGAGAAGCTTGCCTTGACAGGTAACCAAGATGAGGACGAGCTTGTCGACTGCGGGCTGCGGTATGATTTAACCTTGCCGCTTGCTAGGTTTTACGCCAATCAGCGCTCGCGTTTACCCGAACCGTTTAAGGCCTTGCAGATTGGTACGGTGTACCGAGCTGAGCGGCCTCAGAAGGGGCGCTTCCGCGCCTTTACCCAGTGCGACATCGATATCTTAGGTGAAGCGAGTGAAATAGCGGAGTTAGAGCTGATTCACGCCACCGCCGAGGCGCTAAGAGCGATCGGCTTACGGGGCTTTACAGTGGAGGTCAGTGACCGGCGTGTGCTAGGCGCATTGGTATCCTCACTCGGTCTTGACCCTGCTCTAACCACGCTCGTTGCAGTATGTATCGACAAAGCGGACAAAATCGGCTGGGAAAGAGTCATAGAAGAACTAGCTAAGCAAGGCATCGAAGAGTCTGCCGCCGCGAGGCTTGTCGCGGTGCTGCAAAGTCTTAATTTGACTAACTTAGAGGGGCACGGTGTGAGCCGCGATGTGTCGACAGCGCTGCGTGGAGTAGTAGAAACCGCCGCGCAGCTTGCAGGAGGCGAATACAGTGTGCGGTTTACGCCTACTTTGGTTCGCGGCATGGGTTACTATACCGGGATGGTCTTTGAGATAACGACGGCTGAGCTTGGGCTTTCTGTAGCGGGCGGCGGCAGATACGACGGGCTGGTGGGCAAGCTCTGTGGGCAGCACGTTCCCGCTGTGGGTTTCTCGATTGGCTTTGAGCGCATCGTCCTGCTGCTAGAACAGCAGGGGTTTGCTCCTCCCGTCGGTATGCCGTGTGTGGCCCTGCTCTACAACCGGGAAGAGAGTACTGCGCAAAGCGTGCTGGCAGCAGCCCAGGCTTTGCGTCGGCAAGGCCTAGCGGTGCGGACACTGCCCGAGCGCGCTAAGCTCGGTAAGCAGCTCAGTCAACTTGAGGCCGAGGGGTTCTCCGGTTACGTAAGCTTGGCAAAAGGGCAACTCGTAATGTTTGACTTGCCATAATCCTCCGTCGACCGGCACCTTGAACCTGTCGTATGATTTACGCAGGGAGGTGCTCTGATGCGTGCCTTGGGGCGGTTGCTGGCACTGACATTGGTTGTATTGAGCTTAGTCCTTCTTCATATGCCGTCCACAGGCCACATGCCTGCCACAAGCAAACGCGAAACAGCTCCTTACGGAACTGCGCTGCGGCTTGCCGGTGACGAACACGAGTCGCGTAGTCTTGCCGGCGCAGAGGAAGAAGAACTCGTCTACCTCTTAAGCCTGCAGGACGCGAACGGAATCATCGCGCAAACACCGGAACGAGTGATAAGCATACCATATTTCTCTAATGTGGCGGCTATCGCCATGCTAGGTGACCCGCGTGGGCATGTTCCGGTACAAAACTACATGAACTGGTACATCACCCACCTTAACCGGCCCGATAAATACGACTTCACAGGGACAATGTACGACTGGAAAAAAGTGGACGGAGAGTGGGCTCCTACTTATACCTATGACTCTGCGGACAGCTACGCCGCAACCTTCTTAAGCCTAGCGCTGCAATACACCTCCGTGACGGGGGATAGAACGTGGGCTAAGGATAATCTTGAGAGCCTGCTCGAGATAGCAGGAGTACTGCTTAAACTACAAGATACTGATGGACTAATCTGGGCCAAACCACGTTACTACGTGAAATTTCTGATGGATAACGCCGAGAACTACCGCGGGCTGCGCGACGTAGCCCAGCTCTTGCGCGATATGGGGCAACTAGACTTGGCTACAGACTTTGATACAGCTGCTGAGCGCGTAGCCTCCGGTATCGAACAGCATCTTTGGCTGCCGGACAGACAGGTCTATGCCTGGGCGCTTTACGGCAGGTGGTGGGCGCGTGCGCCGAGCGAGAAGTGGTATCCTGACACCGTGAGCCAAATCTACCCTGTCATCTTTGGCGTGATCGCTCCCGACTCGCCGCGAGCCGAGAGACTTTATGACTATCTTAATGGGCACTACCCGGAATGGACAAAAGGGCGGTTTGACGACCGCTTCCCTTGGACGGTGCTGTCGTTTATGGCCGCCCTGATGCAAGATGAGGCACGCGCGGTGGAACATCTAAGCCATGTTCACGGTGAAAACACAGGCAGAAACCGCAGTTATCCCTGGCATTCCTTTGAATCGGCTTTCTTTGTGAAGGCGTGGCGCAGAATAGGGAATGAGACTAC
This sequence comes from uncultured Peptococcaceae bacterium, assembly GCA_964349715.1. GTDB lineage: Bacteria > Bacillota > UBA994 > UBA994 > UBA994 > UBA994. The sequence continues at coordinate 5,338 of CAYGHR010000033.1, read as the reverse complement.
TCCCCCTTAAGGGTGGGGAAAAGGTCATGCAGTGAGCACGGCACAGGGGTGTCGTCGCTGGCAACGGCTAGAATGTACGCGGCTAGGGTATCAAGCGAAGTGAGGCAGGGCACGTTGTACTCTGCGGCCATGCGCCTAATCCTAAACCCGTCGCGGTAAGCACGCTTCCCCGCTGTGGGTGTGTTGACGACAAGCTGGATGGTGCGGCCCTTTATTAAGTCAAGGACATGGGGGTGTCCTTCGTCAATTTTGTGGAGCTGCTCTACTTCGAGACCGTTTTGCCTAAGGTGCATGGCCGTCCCTGGAGTTGCGAGCAGGTGAAAACCTAAGTCGACGAGCTGACTGGCTAGCCCTGTCCCTGCGGCCTTGTCGCGGTCGGCAAACGATACGAGTACTTTTCCGGGCGATGCTGGCAGCTTGAACGCTCCCTGCATCGCTTTGCGCATGGCTGCCGACAGGGTAGGAGCAAGGCCAATCGCTTCGCCGGTGGATTTCATCTCCGGCGACAGGCTAGTCTCCACCCCGGTCATCTTGTGGAAGGAGAAAACCGGCATCTTCACAGCGTAGAGGTTGTGGGGGCGCAGGAGCCCCGGCTGCAAACCGGTCTCCCTGATAGTCTTGCCTAGCATTACGGCAATAGCATGCTTAATTAACGGCACATCTGTCACCTTGCTGATGAAGGGGACAGTGCGGGAAGCGCGCGGGTTGACCTCGAGCACATAGAGGCAACCGGCATAGAGGACAAACTGCACATTCATGAGGCCACGGATGCCGATTCTCGCAGCCATGCGGCGGCAGTGCTCGACTAGCAGCCCTTCTGTGAGCGCGTCTAGCCCTGTGGCAGGATACACGGCGATGCTGTCACCGGAGTGCACGCCGGCGCGCTCAACATGTTGCATAATTCCCGGGATAAAAATGTCCTGCCCGTCGGACAACACATCGACTTCGAACTCTATCCCAGGGAGGTAGCGGTCGATAAGCACGGGATGGTTAGGAGTTACTGACGTCGCCTCCAGTAGCAGGTGCTCTAGCTGTTCTTCGCTTTCGACGACGGCCATGGAGCGACCGCCCAACACATAAGAGGGGCGCAGCAGCACGGGTAAGCCAAGGACCTTTACGGCTTGGCGAGCTTCTTCGATGGAGGAGGCCGTCAGTCCCTCCGGCCGCGGGATGGCGAGCTCGTGCAAGTAGGCGTCAAAACAGGCCCGGTCTTCGCAAGTATGCATGGCGGAAGCCGTAGTGCCAAGCAGAGAATAGCCCGCATTTTCAATCGTGGCAGCTAAGTTTACGGCTGTCTGGCCGCCAAACTGAACGGCTACGGCACGCGGGCGTTCCTGTTTTAGCACGGCCAGCACGTCCTCGGCCGTTAGGGGCTCAAAGTAGAGTCGAGTCGAAGTGTCAAAGTCGGTGCTCACGGTTTCTGGGTTGTTGTTGATGATGATCGAGGCGCGGCCGCTCTCGCGCAAGGCTTCGCTAGCGTGCACCGAGCAATAGTCAAACTCCACCCCTTGTCCGATGCGAATTGGTCCGCTGCCCAAAACGACAATTCTCTCTTCCTGCAGGTCGCGAGCTTCATTCTCGGTTTCATAGGTAGAGTAGAAGTAGGGCGTGCGGGCGACAAATTCTGCGGCGCAGGTGTCTACCATTTTGTAGACAGGACGGATGCCAAGGTTATCGCAAAGAGCAGCTACTTCGTTTGGTGAGATATTTCTGAGGTGGGCGATGCGCTCGTCGGTAAACCCAAGTTGCTTGGCTCGCTTAAGCAGCTCGGCATCGAGGGGCTGATGGCGGACAGTGGCTTCTAGTACCACAATCTCCTGTAACTTGTACAGCCAGAATTGGTCAATGCCGGTTGCAGCCTGAAGCAGAGCGGGGGTGAAGCCGCGCCGCAGGAGCTCAGCGATAACAAACAAGCGCTCGTCGTCACTCTCATCTAACATTGCCCATAATGTCTCGTCTGTACACCGCGCGGGGAACTCCAGTCCGTCGCGCTTGAGTTCTAGCGAGCGTACTGCCTTCAGTAGCGCTGACGCGAAATTGCGTCCGATGGCCATTACTTCGCCGGTCGCTTTCATTTGTGAGCCTAGGCGTTTGTCCGCGGCGGAGAACTTGTCAAAAGGCCAGCGGGGTATCTTGACTACCACGTAATCTAGCGCCGGCTCAAAGCAGGCGGACGTGCCGGTAATAGCGTTAGCGATTTCGTCGAGGTTAAACCCCAGAGACACCAGCGACGCCACTTTGGCGATGGGGTAGCCGGTGGCTTTGGAGGCTAGCGCACTGGAGCGGCTGACACGCGGGTTAACCTCGATCACGGCGTAGCGTAAGCTTGTAGGATGCAGGGCTAGTTGCACATTGCAGCCGCCAACTATGCCGAGGTGGTCGACGATACGCAGAGCCGCGCTGCGCAGCATCTGCAGCTCTTGGTCACTTAAGGTCTGGCAAGGCGCGACCACGATGCTATCTCCGGTGTGGATGCCAACCGGGTCGAGGTTCTCCATGTGGCAGACGGCAATGGCACATTCGGCGCCGTCCCGGATCACCTCAAACTCGATTTCTTTCCAGCCGGAGATGGACGCTTCGATTAACACTTGCCCCACAGGGCTGTGACACAGTCCCTGTTCAACAATTGAGCGCAGTTCGTCGACCGAATGGGCATGACCTCCGCCCGTCCCGCCGAGGGTAAAGGCGGGTCTGACAATTACGGGGAAGCCAATCTCGGCCGCGGCGGCTAGTGCTTGCTCAGAGCTGTGCGCGATGCAGCTGGCCGGCACGGGCTCCCCGATTTCTCCCATGGCGAGCTTAAACTCCTGGCGGTCTTCGGCGCGCTCGATGGCAGTAAGGGGTGTGCCAAGGAGCGTCACGCCAAACTTTGCTAAGACGCCGCTCAATGCAAGCTCGCGGGCCATGTTAAGGCCGAGTTGCCCTCCGAGTGTGGGGAGCAATGCGTCGGGCCGCTCGCGCTCAATAATGGCGGTAAGATAGGGGAGAGTAGGGGGGTCCATATACGTGACGTCGGCTATCTCGCGGTCCGTCATAATGGTGGCCGGGTTGTTGTTAACGAGTATGACGCGGCAATTTGCCTCGCGCAAGGTGCGGCAGGCCTGTGTGCCGGAGTAGTCGAACTCAGCCGCCTGCCCGATTATGATGGGGCCGGAGCCAATTACCATCACGCTGTTGATGCCAAGAAGTCTAGGCAAGTTGTAGCCCCCTTTCTATGGTCGCCATTGCCCGCAGTTTACCAAATAGATGCGCCGCTTCTCGGGGCCCGGGCGAGGCCTCAGGGTGAAACTGCACTGCAAAGGCGGGGAGGGTCCGGTGGGCGATCCCTTCGACAGAAATATCGTTTACGTTGACGTGGGTGACGGTAAACTGCGCGGCGGGGGTAGGGGCGACTGCGTACCCGTGATTTTGCGCGGTCATCATCGTTCTGCCGGTGGCGAGGTCTTTTACGGGGTGGTTTCCGCCGCGATGCCCGAACTTGAGCTTGTAGGTGTCGCCGCCGCAGGCGAGCGCGAGAATTTGCTGGCCGAGGCAGATGCCGAATAAGGGCACGAGGGGGAGCAGTTCGCGTGTCGTGGCGATTGCTTGCTCGCAGTCCTTTGGGTCGCCCGGGCCGTTAGACAGCAATACTGCATCGGGGTTTAGGGCCAAAATGTCGCTCGCGGCGCCGGTGCTCGGGACTAGCCATATGCTGGCATCAAGTGCGGCGAGCGCGTCTACGATGCTGGTTTTGGTGCCGAAATCCATCAGCGCTACTCTCCAGGTGCCGGTGTCTTTAGCGCAATAGGGCACGGGTGTGCCTGCTTGGGCGGCTAAGTTCGGGCTGCGGCGGAAGGAGTTGAGCTCGTCGGCAGCGTCGGCCACAGCGGCTTGACTGCTCACAAACTTGCCCGCTAAAGTGCCGTGCGTGCGGAGGTGGCGTGTGAGCGCGCGCGTGTCTACCCCGGCCAGACCGGGCGTGCTGTGCTTTTTGAGGTAGCCCTCTAGGCTCTGTGTGCTCGTCCAGTGCATAGGTTTAGTCCAGGCCTCGGCCACGACCAGTCCTGCGGCGTGGATTCCCCGGCTTTCGGCAAATCCCGGCACCGTGCCGTAGTTGCCGATTAAGGGGTAGGTCAGCACGATAATTTGCTCGGCGTAAGAAGGGTCGGTGAGGACTTCTTGGTAGCCGGCCATGCTGGTGTTAAATACTGTCTCCCCCGTGACATCACGCCAGTCACCAAACGGCGTGCCCGGGAAGGTGCTACCATCCTGCAAAACGAGAAAACCCATCTTTGCCTGCATATTTATACCTCCCTTATAGAAAATACTACTCTCCCGCCAGGTGGCAAGAAAGTAGTATGTGCAAGCACATCTACACTCTGGCTCACCCTTGCTAGCCTCACGGGGCTAAACTTAAAGGGCAGTCAAGTGAGTATTCTTTCACCGATAATAGGCCATGGCAGCGGAAATGTCAACACATTTTTTCGCTGTCGCAGAGGGACGGAGGAGTGCGACATAGCACTTGCTTTAATTTATCAACCAGTATATACTACTGTCACAGAAGAAATATCTACAGTTGCGACTACTATTGAAATGAACGGAGGGTCAACCATGTTAAAACTTGCTGTGATATACTACAGCGCTTTCGGTACGAACTACACTTTGGCCAAGTGGGCGGAAGAGGCAGGCAAGGCGGCCGGTGCAGAAGTACGACTCCTGAAAGTGCGTGAGCTCGCGCCGGAAGAGGTCATAGCCGCCACCCCAGGCTGGGCAGCGCATAGCCAGACGACCAAAAACATCCCCATTGCCACCCCGGAGGACATAGCGTGGGCAGACGCAATCATCTTCAGCACGCCGACCCGGTTTGGCACTATGGCCTCGCAGATGAAGCAGTTCCTTGATACTACCGGCGGGATTTGGTTTCAGGGGAAAACGGTCAACAAGGTGGTAAGTGCCTTCACATCGGCCCAAAACGCGCACGGTGGACAGGAGCAGACGCTCCTGTCGCTCTACACCACGATGTATCACTGGGGAGCACTTGTAGTGACGCCGGGGTATACTGATGCGGCGGTCTTCAAGGCCGGGGGTAACCCTTACGGGACCAGCGTGAGTGTTGACGATGCAGGCAACATGAAGGAAGATGTGCGCGATGCGGTGGTTCACCAGACGAAAAGAACCCTGCAAGTAGCGGGGTGGCTAAAGCAGGGGATGGAGGCATAGATTAGGGAGGGATGTCGCAGAGGGACGGAGGAGTGCGACATCGTCTTTTAGGGACGGAGGAGTGCGACATGATGTCGCACTCCTCCGTCCCTCTGCGACATCCCTCTTGCCGCACGAACATATGTTTGTTATAATGCTT